>JAFQII010000121.1 GCA_017397605.1 Clostridia bacterium | reverse complement strand
GCTTGAGAGAGGTATCGCGGACCTCGCGCGCCTTTTCGCCGAAAATCGCGCGCAGGAGTCGCTCCTCTGCGGTCAGCTCGGTCTCACCCTTGGGGGTAACCTTGCCGACCAGAATATCGCCCGAGTGCACCTCTGCACCGATGCGGATGATACCGTCTGCGTCCAGATCGCGCAGAGCATCGTCTGCAACGTTGGGCAGCTGGCGGGTGATCTCTTCCGGACCAAGCTTGGTGTCGCGGGATTCGCAGTAATATTCTTCGATATGAATAGACGTATAAACGTCATCGCGGACGAGACGCTCGTTGAGCAGTACCGCGTCCTCGTAGTTGTAGCCTTCCCAGGTCATAAAGCCGATCAGCACGTTCTTGCCGAGCGCAACCTCGCCGTCCTTGGTCGCGGGACCGTCCGCAAGGACATCGCCCTTGTTTACGTAGTCGCCCTTGGAGACGACGGGACGCTGGTTGACGCAGGTGCCTGCGTTGCTTCTCTTGAACTTGGTCAGGACATAGACATCGCTTCTGCCCTCGTCGGAGCGGACAACGATCTCATCAGCCGAAACGGACTCGACATAACCGCTTCTTTTGCAGATCAAGAGAACGCCGGAGTCGTAAGCGGCGCGGTATTCCATACCCGTACCGACGATGGGAGCTTCGGTGATCATCAGCGGGACAGCCTGCTTCTGCATGTTCGAACCCATCAGTGCACGGGTGTTGTCGTCGTTTTCAAGGAAGGGGATCATCGCGGTTGCGACAGAAACCACCATCTTGGGCGAAACGTCCATCAAATCGATGCGGCTTGCCTCAAACTCGCCGATCTCGTCGAGATGTCTGCCGACGATCTTGCGGTTGACAAAGCGGCCGTTTTCGTCGATCGGCTCGTTTGCCGTTGCGACAACGTATTCATCCTCCACGTCAGCGGAGATGTAGACAACGTCCTTGGTGACCACGCCGTTTTTGACGACGCGGTAGGGCGCTTCGATAAAGCCGAAACGGTTGACCTTCGCATAGCATGCCAGCGAGGAGATCAGACCGATATTCGGACCTTCGGGCGTTTCGATGGGACACATTCTGCCGTAATGCGTGTAGTGTACGTCTCGAACCTCAAACGAAGCGCGGTCGCGCGACAGACCGCCGGGACCGAGTGCGGAGATTCTGCGCTTGTGCGTCAGCTCTGCAAGCGGGTTGGACTGGTCCATAAACTGCGACAGCGGCGAAGAGCCGAAGAAGTCGCGGATCGCCGAAACGATCGGACGGATATTGATGAGCGATTGGGGCGTAATGGTGTCGATGTCCTGCGTGGTCATCTTCTCCTTGACGATCTTATCCATACGGGAGAAGCCGATGCGCAGCTGGTTGAGCAGCAGCTCGCCGACCGCACGGATACGTCTGTTGCCCAGGTGGTCGATATCGTCCGTCGTGCCGACGCCGTGGGACAGGCCCAGCAGGTAGTTGACGGATGCGAGGATATCCTCAACGGTAACGGTACCGGGAATCAGCTCGCGGTGCTTCTTGGCAATTTCCTTACGCAATGCCTCGACGTCGGACGTGCCGACCTCGGCGAGGATGCCCATCAGAACATCCAGCGAAACGCGCTCGTCCAGACCGAGCTCTTCGTTGGAGATACCGGTCACACCCGATGCGTCGACCATACGGTTGGTAAACACCTTGACGAGGGTGTTGACGCCCTCTTCTTCCTCTACATAAATGGATGCTTCGCAGACGCCTGCGCGCTCGATTGCTTCCGCCTCGGCGCGGTCAAGCTTTCTGCCTGCCTCGTAGAGCACTTCGCCCGTGACGGGAGAAACGACGTCTTCTGCCAGAACGTGACCTGCGATACGTCTTGCGATCGCAAGCTTTTTGTTAAACTTATATCTGCCGACTGCGGAAATATCGTAGCGGCGTTCATCAAAGAACAGATTGTTGATGAGGATCTGCGCGGACTCCAGAATCGGAGGCTCGCCGGGACGGAGCTTTTTGTAGATCTCCTTGAGCGCTTCTTCGACGGCGTTCGTCATCACGCCGGTCTGCATGACACGCTCCACCTCTGCGGGGACGGTGTCTTTTTCAAAGGATGCTTTCAAAAGCGGCTCGTCGCCGAATTTTGCAAGAATCTCCTCGTTGGTGCCGTAACCGAAGGCGCGCAAAAGCACCGTGATCGGCATTTTGCGGTTTTTGTCGATACGGACATAGAAAATATTGGAGGAATCGGTCTCGTACTCCAGCCATGCACCGCGGTACGGGATGACTGTCGCCGTAAACAGCTTGTTGCCGGACTTGTCGCCCGTCATTTCATAATAGATACCGGGAGAACGAACGATCTGCGAGACAACCACACGCTCCGCGCCGTTGATTACAAACGTGCCGGATTCGGTCATCATCGGGAAGTCGCCCATGTAGATCTCCTGCTCCTTGACCTCGCCGGTGGCGCGGTTGGTCAGGCGTACCGTAACGCGGAAAGGAGAAGCGTAATTGAGATCGCGCTCCTTGCACTCCGCAATCGTGTACTTGGGCGGTTCGCTCAAGGTGTAATCGATAAACTCGATCACCAGATTGCCGGAATAGTCAGTCATCGGGGAAATATCCTTGAGTACCTGTCCGATCTCCTTGTTTACGAAATCGTCAAACGATTTCTTCTGCACCTCGATCAGGTTGGGCATCTCAACTACTTCCTCAATGTGGGAAAAAGACATTCTCTTGGTTTTGCCGAGAGTCTGTTCATGTACCATGCCGTCTTCACTCCATTTCTATCTTCTCGCGGCTTGCTTTCGGCCGCTTTTTATCGACGTGAACATATGTTTTTGCACCGTTTTTGCGTTCAAAAATCAATATGTAGACGTTTGCGTTTTTCTGCACCACTACAAGTAGTACGTTCTTCTACACAACGGGCGCAAAAGCGTGGTTTTCCCTTACGCCGATAAGAACCCATCGTAATTTTTGCATACTTTCCTATGATAGTGCAGTTTGTAATTGTATCACAAGCAAGGGCAAAAGTCAAGTCTTTTTGCAAAAAAATCCAAAAAAGTTTGTCCCGCCCCGCCGCTACGACTTTTTCTCTTGATTTCCGCATTGTTTTGTGCTATACTATATCGGTAAAAATATGCCCGCACGAAAGGAAACCGCATATGCTCACTTCCGCGATCAAAGCCGCCGTCCAAAACGGCGCATTCGACAACACGTTTGTTTCTCTTTACAACGACACCGCGCGTCCCCGCGCGCGTTATACCAAGCTCCTCGACGAGTTTCTCGCACTCTACGGCGACAGAGAGTGCATCCTGTTCTCCGTTCCCGGCAGAACCGAGATCTCCGGCAACCACACCGACCACAACAACGGCTGTGTGCTCGCCGCTTCCGTCGACATCGACATCATCGCCGTCGCGTCCAAAACGGACGACCTCACCGTCCGCCTCAAGAGCGAGGGCTACCCCGAGGACATCATCGACTGCTCCTCCCCCGATCCCCAAAAGGTGCGCAAGGGCTCTTCCTCCGCGCTCGTCGCGGGCATCTGCGACGCATTTGCGCAAAAAGGCTACGCCTACGGCGGCTTTGTCGCCGTGACCACCAGCGACGTGCTCACCGGCTCGGGACTTTCTTCCTCCGCCGCGTTTGAGGTCATGTGCGCGCGCATCCTCTCCGAGCTGTACAACGGCGGAGCCGTTCCCCCGATGCAGCTTGCCATGGCAGGCCAGTACGCCGAAAACGTCTATTTCGGCAAGCCCTGCGGTCTGATGGACCAGGCGGCATGCGCATGCGGCGGATTCCTCTTTATCGATTTTGCAGACCCCAAGAACCCCGTGACCGAAAAGCTTTCGCTCGATCCCGAGGCGTTTGGCTACACCTTCTGCATCGTCAACACGGGCGGCAGCCACGTTGACCTGACCGACGACTACGCCGCTGTTCCCAAAGAAATGCACGCCTGCGCCGCACTCATGGGCAAAAAAGTCCTGCGCGAATGTGATGAAACCGAATTCGTCTCCCGCATCGGATACATGCGCGCCAACGTCGGCGACCGCGCAATCCTGCGCGCGCTCCACTATTTTGCAGAAAACAGACGCGTTCTCGCACAGCGCGCCGCGCTCAAATCGGGCGACGCGTCCGCGTTCTTTGCAGGTGTTACCGAGTCGGGCAGATCTTCCTTTGAATATCTCCAGAACGTATACTCCAACCGCAACGTTGCCGAGCAGGGCATTTCGCTGGCGCTCGCCATCTCCGAGCGCTTCGGCGCGGTCTGCCGCGTTCACGGCGGCGGCTTTGCGGGCACGATTCAAGCGTACGTCCCCTCTGCGCAGGCAGAAGCGTACCGCGACGCCATCGGCGCGATCTTTGGCAAAAACGCCTGCATGTTCCTGCGCATCCGCCCCTACGGCGCTTCCGCGGTGAGTGCCGAGGGTGTAAAAGAGTAAACGACTTAAGAACCTTTCTTTTGAAAAAGAAAGGTTCTTAAGAATCTCCAAAGAAAACCGATTGCCGAAAGCTGGCGCTTTCGGAAAAAACATGATATTTTGTCTTCCCGAGACGGCAGTCTCGGGCACAAAAAGTTTTTGAAGATTCTTAAGAAACTTTTTAGGGGAAAGTTTCTTAAGCAAGGATTTTTAAGGGG
>JAFQII010000120.1 GCA_017397605.1 Clostridia bacterium | reverse complement strand
TGATTTTTTCCGCAATCGTTTGCGGAGAGTTTGTTTTCGGTTTGGGTTGTTTTTGGGGTTGCGGTTTCGGCGTTGCAATCGGCTCGGGCGGCGAAAAGATCGGTTCGTCCTGTTCTTCGCTCACGATCCCCGCGTTGCCGTAGGCGTAGATATTTGCTTGCCGCATCACGCGGTCGGGATGCACGCGGACGGGATGCGACAGCGAAAGCGCATCCAGAATATCCGATGCATCGGTTGCGGCGGGAATGCCCTGCTTGATCAGCTTATTTGTCCCCGCATGCGAGTCGCCGAGCGCGCCCGGCACAGCAAAGACAAGCTTGTTTTGATAGATCGCATGCTTGGCGGTAATCAACGCGCCGCTGGTTTCTCCCGCTTCGACCACAACGGTCGCCTGCGTCAGTCCGCTGATGATGCGGTTGCGGTTGGGAAAGTCGCCTTTGGTACGTTTGCAGCCCGGATACATCTCACTGATGACCAGTCCGCGCTTATACAAGGTCTGAAACGCTTTTGCGTTCTCCTTGGGATAGATCACGTCGATGGGTGTTCCGAGTACGCCGATCGTATAGCTGCCGGCACGGACGGCACCGCGGTGCGCGCAGGTGTCGATGCCTTTTGCAAGGCCGCTGACAATCGTCACACCGCAGGTCGCAAGACGAAACGCAAAGTCCTCTGCGACCGACGCCCCGTAGGAAGTCATGTTTCTCGTGCCGACAACGGCAACACCGACCATGTCGTTGAGGTTTCGCAAATCGCCGATCGCATACAAAACAGCGGGCGGTGCGGCAAGCGTACGCAAGCTCGCAGGATAACGCGATTCGTGATAGGTCAGAACATGGTATCCGCGCTCGTGCAGTAGTTTTTGCAATTCGTAAGCCTTGTCAAGGTCTTTTTGCCTGAGTGCGCGTTCGCAGTTATGTTTCCCTTCCAGAAAGGAAAAATCCTCGCATTCGTAGATCTCGCGGAAGGATGCAAAGCGCGAAAACAGCTTGCGGTAGACGGTATTGCAAATGCCGCATGCGAGCTGTGTCCAAAGCGCAAACAGCTCATCGGGGTTCTTGCGCGCAATCATGGCGTACCTCCCCTTGCACCCTCCCACATGATGACGGCGGATGCGATCGAGGCATTGAGGCTTTCGGCACAGTCCGTCATGGGGATCAGCACCGTCTGCGTACACGCGTTTTGAAGCGCGGCGGAAATGCCCTGCCCCTCGTTGCCGACGGCAAACAGATCGTCGCTTTGCAATGCAAACTGCCCGAGCAGACAGCTTTGATTGCCCAGCGCGGCGGCAAAGGTGCGTCTGCCGCTTGGAGCAAAGCTCTGCACATACGAAACGGGATCCTTGCAGATACATACGCCGCGTGCAAACAGCGCCCCCATGGTGGCTCGCACTGTTTTGGATGCGTAGACGTCTGCACAGTCATCGGACAGCACGACCGTCCAGTCCAGCGCGGCGGCGGTGCGGATCACCGTACCGACGTTGCCGTTGTCGCGCACGGATTGCAAAAGCAGTACGCGGCGCGGTGTCTGGTTGGCATGCGAAACGCCGATCACACTGTCCAAATACGCCGACACGGTCAGAATGCCCTGCGGTGCCTGCTCGGTAGACAGCTTGGAAAACACGCTCTCGGGAACAGACACGAGCGCCTGTGCGGGAACTTTTGACAAAAGCTCTGCGTATTTTTGTTCCGCACCGTCCATCACAAAGACGTATTGCGGGATATGACCGAAACGGAGATACTCCTCCAAAAGGTGCGCACCCTCAAAAAAGAAGGTCCTTGTCTCCTCGCGGTATTTTTTTGACGCCAGCTTGCCCGTGGCAACGATCAGCGGATTGCTCCGCGACTCGATCCGTCTCATGCGTTTTTTCCTCTGCTGTATCAAACAAAAATCTGTACCATAATTATATATAATAATAGTACAGATTTTTTTAATTGTCAACCTTTTTTTGCTAAAACAACGCGATCATTTTTTGAATAATCTTTTAACACCGACGTGCTGTAGCCTGCGTTCTCCAAAATCTCGCAGACATCGTCCGCCTGATCGTAGCCGATTTCAAACAAAATGTATCCGTCGGGCTTGAGAAGCAGGGGTGCATATGCAGTGATCGCACGGTAATAGCGCAAGCCGTCTTCCCCGCCGTCGAGCGCGGTTTCGGGCTCGTAGTGCACCTCGGTGGAGAGCATTTCGATCACGTCGGTCGGAATGTACGGCGGGTTGGAAACCAACAGATCAAACTGTCTGCCCGCCTTGATTGCCAGCGCGGCGTATTCCTCGTCGTCCAGCACATCAAAGCGCAACACCTGCACGTTGTCCGTATCATCAAGATTGCGAAGCGTATACGGAAGCGCCTTGCGGGACAGCTCCAGCGCATAGCCCGAGCAATCGGGCAGGCTTTTGCCGATCGCTTTGGCAATACAGCCGCTTCCGCTGCACAGATCGGCGAACAGATCGCCCGGCTGCAACAGCTTGACAGCAGTCTCGACCAAAAGCTCGGTGTCGCTTCTGGGAATAAACACACCCTCTCCGACAGCGATCTCCTGTCCGTAAAAACAACAGGAACCCAATACGTACTGGATCGGCTTGCCGTACGACAGATCCTGAATCGCCTTTCCGCAAAAATCCTCCGCGTCGGACGTGGTTTCCTCATCCAGCATGGCAAGCATCGTTCCCTTATCGGTCTGCAATGCGGCGCAAAGCAGCAAATCTGCGATCGCCGTGCCTTCCTCGGGGTTCATTTCATTCAGGATATCGCGCAGACGCGTTCTATACTCCCGCAGTATCATCGGTGGTCTCCTCGTTTTGTTTGGCTTCTTTTGCTTTGAGGTAATCTTCCTCGTAAGGAATCTCAAAATCCGCAAATTCCTCATGCAGAGCGGATTTGGTTGCAACGATCGCAACCTCGATCATATCGTCGTCGGGCTCACGCGTGGTGATACGCTGCATCCAGAGTCCGGGTGCGGCAAGCGCACGCACAAGCGCGTTGTCGTGCTTGCCCGCATAACGGATAAACTCATAACCCAATCCCACACAGATCGGAAGAAGCAGAACCTTCAGCAGCACACGAAGCCAGCCCCACACGTCGGGAATAAACACGATCGAAACAAAGATCGACAAAAACACCATCACGAACATAAACGAGGTACCGCAACGGGGGTGAAAACGCTTTTGCTTGCGGACGTTCTCGACCGTGAGCTCAAGCCCAGCCTCATAGCAGAAGATCGTCTTATGCTCCGCGCCGTGGTACTGATAGGTGCGGCGGATCTCTTTCATCAGAGAGGTGAGGTAAAGATACGCAATAAAGATTACGATCTTGGACACGCCCTCAACGAGACATTTGAGACGGTTCATCCAAAAATCGTCTACGGAAAGCTCATCGGGGAAAATCAGGTTGGTCAAAAACGCGGGAAGCGCGATAAACAGTCCCAACGCGAGCACAACACCCAAAACAACCGAGATCGCGGAGATCACGTTTAACATCGTTTTGCCGAAATGCGCATCCAGCCATTTTTCAAATTTGGACGGTTCCTCCGTCTGAAGCTCATCCTCCAAACCCATCATCTCGGTAGATGCGGTCAGCGTGGAAAACGAGAGAATAAACGTCTCAACCAGATTGACCACACCGCGGATCAACGGCAGATTGAGGATCTTGTGTTTATCGCGTACCGTCTTGGATGGATGCGAACGCACGACAACAGTCTTGTCATCGGTGCGTCTGACAGCGATCGCTGTGGTCTTGGGACTTCGCATCATCACGCCTTCCAACACCGCCTGACCGCCGACTTTGCCGAGTCGTTCGGGAAACGGACATGTATTTTGTGTTTTATTTGCATTCTTGCTCAAAAAATTCACCTTCCATTCTTGCTTTTTTCAGAAATATGTATTATACTGTAAGCAGTATGAACCCATACACGGTATTATACTCCAATCCAACCCAAAAAGTAAAGACTATTTGTAAATTTTTGCGAGGTTTTTTTGTGGAGACCAAACGTTTTTCCAAAAATGACAGCGGTTTTATCTGCGGACATTGCGAAAGAGAGGTTCCGCCGCTGGTATACTCGTCGCGCAATCACTGTCCGTTTTGCCTTTGGTCCAAGCACGTCGACGAGCTTCCCGGCGACCGCGCGTGCACCTGCACGGGGTTGATGAAACCGT
>JAFQII010000013.1 GCA_017397605.1 Clostridia bacterium | reverse complement strand
CCACCAGCTCAAGGTCAAACCAGATGCCAGACAGCCATGCGGAAAGGTTGGTCAAAAGCGCACCGCAGATTCCGCCGACCTGCTTGTCGGAGAGGACGCTTCCGCAAAGAAGCCCCAGCGCGATGTAGAGCACCGAAACGGGAACGATCGACAGCACCGCATAAAGGATATTGACCGTCACTTCCAGCCCGAGCGGGATCGCGGCGAGATAACAGACCGCGCATTGCATGACGGCAATCGGCAGAATGGGCAGGGTGTAGCCGAGAATAAAATCTACGGGTGTCAGCGGGGTTGTGTATAAGCGCTGAAGCAGGGCACTGCTTCTGTCCTTGGCGATCACCGTGGCGGAAAACAGCGTCATAAACGACAAGCCGAACACCGTGATTCCGGGTGTCAAATGGTCGATCTCAAATAAAGCGACGGGGATACTTGCTTGTATCGCGCTCAACAGCATAAGCAAAACGAGCGGAAAACCGAGCCCGAAAAACAATGTCAGCGGATCGCGCAGAATCTCTTTGGCGTTTCTGCATGCAAAGGTCAGCATTCTCATACCTGCACCCCCTTGACGATACGGACAAATGCCTGCTCAAAGCTGTCCGTGCCTGCGGTTTCTTTGATGTGTTGCGCCGTGCCGCAGATCAACAGCCTGCCGTCTTTCATAATGGCGATGCGGTCGGAGAGGGCTTCGGCTTCTTCCATGTAGTGCGTGGTCAGGATGATCGTCACCTTTTCCTTGAGCGAACGGATCAAATCCCACAAATCGCTTCTGGCAAGTACGTCAAGCCCCAGCGTCGGCTCGTCGAGAAACAAGATCTTCGGCTCGCTGATCAACGCCATGGCAATGCTCAATCTGCGTTGCCAGCCGCCCGACAGCTTGCCTGCCTTTTTGTGCATGACCGTTTGCAAGCCCAGCTTTTCGGCAAGCTCTGCGATTTTTTTGTTTTTCTTGTCCTTGTCAAAGCCGTGCACACCGCAGATCAGCTCGAGATTCTCGCGGACGGAAAGCCCGCGCGCCACGGCGGTCTCCTGCGGCGAAACGGCGATCATGGATTTGACCGCGGCGGCATCGTCTTTGATGCTTTTGCCGTGCAGAAACGCATTTCCGCTTGTAGGCTCGGTCAGGCAGGACAGCATTTTGACCGTGGTGGTTTTGCCCGCGCCGTTGACGCCCAAGAGGGAAAACAGCTCGCCCTGCCCGACGGCAAGGGAAAGCCCGTCGACCGCAACGACGTCTTTGTATCGTTTGGTCAGATGTTCGATTCTGATTGCATCCATACGTTTAGTCCTTTCCGTACTGCTTGCGCAGTCCCAAGTATGCGTCCGTCAGCATGCGGCTGATCAACGCGCCGTCGAGCTCGACAAAACGCGTCGCGTTCATCACGGCGATCCCGTGGACAAACGCCCACATTTCCAGATGAAACAGCTTGCTTTCCTGCTCGTCAAGCCCCGTGTTTTGCTGCACAAGGAATTCCATTCGGTCTCCGAGCGCACTTGATTCGGGCACAATTTCGTCTGTGCGGTCGCGCATGTACAGGAGCTTAAACAGCTCCTTCTCTTCCCCCGCAAAGCGGATATATGCCATGCCGCTTGCCTTGTAGGCAGGGAATTTTCCTTGCCCGATCTCGGCTTGCATGTAAGCGCCGCAGATGCGCTCTGCTTCCGCGACAACCGCAATCCGCAGGTCTTCCATCGTCTCAAAGTTGGAAAAAATCGGTTGTGTGGAACAGTTTAAAGCGGATGCCAACGTTCTCGCGCCCAGCGCGTCCGCGCCGCTTTTGCGGACGAGCGCCGTTGCGGCTTGGAGGATTTCTTCTCGGGATACTTTTACTTTCGGCGGCATAAGACACCTCTGTTTTAAAATAACGTTTGTTATATATCGTTTGTTATTATATCAAAACAGATGAACGTTGTCAATAGAAAAATCCCCAAAAACGAAAGTTTTTCGGGGATTCAAAAGGGGTGCTTCCTTTTTCCAAGAAAGCACCCCTTTGCCGTACCTCATTTATTTATCCAGACATTCGCGCTCGAGCGTGTTCAAAAACGCGCCTGCGGTAAAAACGCGGTACGCGCCGACGCGGTCACCGTTGTCCAACAGCCACGCCTTGCCCTCGTGCGCGCCGAACACGCGCTTGGGACGCGGCTGAATGATCAGCACCTTTTGGCAATCCGCCTCGTACCCCGTTTCGTACCGCTTGGTGTGGCGGAACAGCTCGATGTTCAAAACCCGCACGGTGTACAAAAATTCGATGTCCCCGCAGGAATGGATCCACATCGGGATCATCATCTTGGGCGCGGAGATCAGTTTGCAGGAATATTCCTTTCCCTTGCTGTATACGGTAAAGCTCTCGCCTGCGCGCATGCCGAACAGCGAGCGGTAAGGCTCACGCACTTTGACATTGCCGCGCGTCAGCCTGTGCAGACGTTTCAAAAACTTTCTTCTCGCAAACACCGCACGACCGTGACGCACGCAATAAAAACCGACAATAAAGATACACACCCAGATCATAAACTCGCTCGTCAAGATCTCAACCGCCAGCGGAAACAGTACGATGACCAGCGGAACGATCATCTGCAGCCCGCAACCGCCCAGCGGATAGAGGATGCAAGCCATGATCATGTCGCGGGTGTAAGCGCGGTCGTTTGCGATCGGTTTTCCGCGCTCGTCGCGCACGTCGGGCTTGCCGAGCTTCCAGATCGCCGTCGCGGAATTGCGTGCCAGCACGTTCATCAAAAAGTATAAAGGCGCAAGCACGGCAAACAGAATGAGCTTGGGCACAAACCCCGTTTGTCCCCCAAAGATCCAATCGGTCAGGGAAGGGCAGACCGCCATTTGCGGCAGGATCCAGAACGCCGCACAGTACGCCAAATTCTCCCACCAAAAGCGCGGACGGGTCAAAAAGAATTTGATCCTGCCCCAAAACCGTTTGTCCTCCCACTCGCAGTAACGCGCGTACAGCACCTCGTCATAAATCGTGATCAAACGCATCATCGAGTAAAACGCGGGCAAGCCGATAAACCCGCTGACGGCAAGCGGAATCCCGCCTGCGGCAAACGGATCGTACCCCATTTTTAAAAACATGTTGCTGCCTGCAAAAAAGTAGGTCAACAGCGTGACCGCCCACGGCAGGAAAAATACGCCCAGACTGCGGTCAAAAACACGGTAAGCGCGCCGTAACTTGGTAAATAACTCGCGGTATTTTTCGGTATCCATGTGTGAATAACCCTTTCCTCGTGATATCTTTATTGTATCACACGGTCGCTTGATTGTCAATTGTAATAATGTGAAAACGTGGGCGCCGTTTTTTGTGCATGTTGCCGCTTTTTTACAAAAACATCCACCATATATGCCACTTGACAAAAAAATGCCGTTGTGCTATCATTTTAAGTGGAAAAACATACGCGGAGGAATCTTTATGACTGCATATAAACGTACATACAAACGGCTTCTGTCGTTTTTGCTTGCTTTGATACTGACGGTCGGCATGTTGCCGACGGTGCTGCTTGCGCCCGTTTCCGCCGCTTCGCCGTCGGTCAATATTTCGCACCTCAACACATGGCAGCAAAACTACCTGCGCGTCATCAAGTCCTTGGCGCTCAAGGATGCGTATGACACGGGTATTCTCGCGTCGATCACGGCGGGACAGGCTGTTTATGAGGGCGGCTGGGCACGTTACGGTATTTCCGTCATTGCCAACAACCAGTACGGCATCAAGGCGAATTCCAACTGGGAGGGCAAGGTGTTTGACAGCAATACCTATATGCTGTACGACAGCTATGAGGATTTTGTCCGCATCAAGGGTGCTTCCTACGCAAAAACAGCGAGCATCTGGCGTGCGTAC
Organism: Clostridia bacterium; assembly: GCA_017397605.1. Taxonomy (GTDB): domain Bacteria; phylum Bacillota; class Clostridia; order Oscillospirales; family CAG-382; genus Coliplasma. The sequence goes on along the minus strand of JAFQII010000013.1, from coordinate 2,228 downwards.
AAAAACTGGGACGAAAGCGTCTATGACCACTCCGATCTGTTTTTGCGCTACTCGCGCTATGAGCATGTTTTGACCGCAAAGGATTACAAAGAAGCCGCGCAGGCGCTCGTTTCGGCGGGCTATACCTCCGACCGCGGTTATGTGGAAACGCTGATCAAGATCATTGAGGACTACGGGCTGGACGCGCTGGACAGCGTGACCGCCGATGCCAACGGCGTCGTCGGTATGGTGATGGATCAAAGCAAGGTGACGATTCCGACGGACGGCACGCTGAACCTGACCGCTTCGGCATACCCCGCGCCCGTGCTTGTCACGGAAGGGGAGGAGACCTCCGATGAGGAAGCGTCCGATGAGACGGACACGACGGTTTCCGACGGGGAAAACGCAGAGAATTCCGACGCGTCGGGCGAAGAAACGTCCGATGAACATACCGAATCCGAAAGCACCGAGCCGGATGTCTCCGAGCCGGATGTCTCCGAGCCCGAAAAGATCCCCTTTGAGATCGTTTGGGAGAGCAATGCGCCCGACGTTGCGACCGTTGACCAAAACGGCGTTGTTACCGCGGTCAGCCAGGGCATTGCGCTGATCACCGCGACCTACAACGGCAAGGAGGCGGCGTGTCTGGTTTGCGTAGGAACAAATGCATTTGTCGTCGGTAGCGACGTGACCGTGCGCAGTGAGGCGGATACCAAATCTGCGTCCCTGGGCAGAGTCAACCGCGGTATGCCGATTGCCGTGATCGGCTCGCAAGCCGAGATTGCTCCCGACGGAACCAACTTCTACAAAGTACGCGCCACAACTTCAACGGGCGAGCTGATGACGGGCTATGTCGTTTGCGACCACGTATATTTGTGTACACGGCAGGTTTCGATCATCAATACCAAAACGGAGCTCAACCTTGATGTCGGCACGACATATCAGACGGAGGTCGAGCTTGCGCCCGCCGATGCGGAGGACAAAACGCTCACCTGGAGCTCTTCTGATGAAAGTATCGTCTCGGTGGATGCAAACGGCGTGCTGACCACGCATGCCAAAGGCACTGCCACGGTCCGCGTCACCGCCGCAAGCGGTATCTTTGTGGAGATCACCGTGGGCGTCGGCAAGACCGTAACGTACCGCGGTATTGTGACCTCCAACCTCAACGTGCGCACCGAGCCGAACAGTGATTCCAGATCGCTCGGCATGATCGCGCAGGGAACCGAGATCACGCTGATCGGCGAGCCCGAGGGCGGATGGTACTATGTCAAGGCGACCATTATTTCGGGTGCTGAAGTCGAGGGCTACTGCTACGGAACGTACATCGAGCTTCCCGATGCGCCCCAGCAGCCGCCGATCGTAGAACCGATCGATCCCCCGATCTCGGGCGACAACGATATGCCGTTTGAAAACATGGAGCGCGAGCGCGAGGGCGTTGTGGAAGTCAGCTCGACGCTCAAGATCCGTTCCGATCCCGGCACCAAGAGCTCGGTTGTCGTGCAGGTCGGCAACGGAACGCCCCTTCTGATCATCGGCGATGACATCACGGTCGACAGCGAGCCCACCTATAAGACGTGGTATTATGTACAGCTTCAGCTTGACGGAAAGTTCTATGACGGCTATGCGGCGGCGGACTTTATCACCGTTATGCAGGAGAACACCGCAATTCCCGAGCCCGATACCTACAAGATGACAGAAATGTTTATTCTGGGCATCAAGCCCGGAACCACGCTTGCGGCGTTGCACAACGACATCAACAACCGCGCACTGGTCATCGGTGCGGTCGGCAATGAGCTTTTGGACTGGGACATCGTCGCAACGGGTGACGTTGTCAACTATATGATCGGTACGACCGTCGTCAAAACGCGTATGGCAATCGTGCGCGGCGACGTCAACGGCGACGCGGAGGTCAATGCGTTTGACTATATGATGGTCAAGCGAGACGTACTCGGAACTTACGAGCTCGGCTTCTTCGGTGAGGAAGCTGCAAAGGTCTCGGGCAGTGAAGGTGTTACCGCAAACGACTATATGATGGTCAAACGCTACGTTTTGGGTACGTTTGAAGTGTAAAAAATATAAGGGAAAACCGCTTTTCGGGGTAATATAGAAATAGAAACAAAAAGCAAAAGGAGCTGAGTCACCGACTCCGCTCCTTTTTTTCAATTACAATTTGCGTCAGCAAATTGTTCCCTTTACTTTCGCGCAAGCAAAAATATCACACACACGAAGTGTGTATATAACACGCAACGCGT
>JAFQII010000119.1 GCA_017397605.1 Clostridia bacterium | reverse complement strand
TGCTGTACGATGAGGTAATCGGGAGATTTGCCCTCCAGCGCGTTTTGAAGGTTGTCCAGCCATTCGTGCGTAAAGCCTGCGTCGACCGTATCCATGACGGCGATCTTCTGATCCATGATCAGGTAGGAATTGTAGGACATGCCGTTCGGCACGACGTACTGCCCCTCAAACAGATCGACCTTGTGATCGTCCACGCCGACGTATTTGATATCGTCGGTAATAAACATAACGTAAAACCTTCCTTGCTTATAAATGATATATCTATAATCAATATACCATATTTTGTGAATTTGTCAATCACATTTTTTGCAAATTTTTTATGACGGGCTTGAAAAAGATTTTTTTGCGTGCTAAAATAAAAGGGTAAGGAGAAACACGACGATGAAATTTATTTTTCGATATCTCAAGCCGTATTACGGTGCGATGCTGGTCGGCCTTGCGATCAAATGCGCGGGCACGCTGATCGAGCTTGCGCTGCCGTATATTCTGAGCTATATCATCGACGAGATTGTCCCCAACGACGGCAGACTTTCCATGATCGTTTTGTGGGGCGGGGGTATGGTGCTTTGCGCCCTGACCGCGTGGCTTTGCAATGTCAAGGCAAACCGCATGGCATCCAAGGTCGCGCGGGACGGCTCGCTTGCGATCCGCCACGATTTGTTTGCGCGCTCCATGACCTTGTCGGGCAGACAGGTCGATCATTTTACGATTCCGTCATTGGAAGCGCGTATCACGACCGACACCTACAACGTGCATGCGTTTATCGGCAGAATCCAGCGTCTCGGTGTCCGTGCGCCGCTACTATTGATGGGCGGTGTGATCGTGACACTGATCATGGACGCGTTTTTGGCATTGGTTATGCTGGCGGTGCTTCCCGTGATCTTTGCGGTTGTGTACCTTGTTTCGCGCTACGGCTCCAAGCTGTATACCAACGTACAGCGTTCCGTGGACGGTATGATCCGTGTCGTGCGCGAGGATGCGCAGGGCATCCGCGTGATCAAAGCACTCTCGCGCGTTCCGCACGAGCATGCGCGGTATGACAAGGTCAACAAACGCCTTGTCGCCGACGAAAAGAAAGCAAGCATCACCATGGGCTTTGTCAATCCCGCAATGAGTCTGCTGATGAACCTGGGCATCACCTTTGTCGTACTGCTGGGTGCATACCGCGTCATGGGCGGTCAGACCGAACCGGGCAAGATCGTCGCGTTTACGCAGTATTTTACGATGATCTCCACCGCAACGCTGTCGATCACGCGTATTTTTATGATGTCGACCAAAAGCGCCGCGTCCGCAAAGCGTATCGCCGAGGTCGTCGATGCGCCCATGGATCTCGAGGTGCTTCCCGAAAGCGCATACCCCAAGCGCGAAAATGAGCCTTACATCGTTTTTGACGACGTGTCCTTTGCGTACGAAAACGGCAAGGATATGCTGAAACATATTTCTTTCTCACTTCCGCGCGGCGGAACGCTTGGTATCATCGGCGCGACGGGCAGCGGCAAAACCACGCTGATCAGTTTGCTGATGCGCTTTTATGATGTCGGAGAGGGAAGTGTCCGCATCGGCGGACGCGACGTGCGTACGATCCCCGCGGACGAACTGCACGGCATGTTCGGCATTGCGATGCAAAACGATTTTCTCTATGCGGATACGATTGCCGAAAATATCCGTTTCGGCAGAGAGATCGGCCGTGACGCGATCGTGCGTGCGGCAAAAACCGCGCAGGCAGACGGTTTTATCTCCGCACTGGAAGACGGATATGACCATATGCTGACGCAAAAGGCAACCAACCTTTCGGGCGGACAAAAGCAACGATTGCTGATCGCACGCGCTTTGGCGGGCGAATCCGATATTCTGATCTTAGACGACTCGTTTTCGGCATTGGACTACAAGACGGATGCGGCACTGCGAAAGGCAATTGCGCAAGACGGCAAGGCACGCACCTCTGTACTGGTTGCACAGCGCGTCAGCTCGGTGATGAACGCCGATCTGATCCTCGTGCTGGAGGAAGGCGAGATCATCGGACTCGGTACACACGAGCAGCTCCTGCAAACGTGCGAAATTTACAGCGAAATTCATCAATCGCAGATGGGAGGGAGCTTGCTTGACTAAAGATACCAAACAGCAAGGCGGTGTCGGCGCACGCATGCTTTGGCGGCTTTTGGGGTACATTATGTATCACTGGCATCTTGCCCTGATTGCGCTTGCGCTGTCGCTTTGCTCCAACTATCTGGCTCTGCGCGGGCCGATCTATCTCGGCAACGCGATCGACGCGATCTCCGCAGAGGGCGGCGTACAAATGGACATCGTGCTTGCAAACTTTTTCGGCATGCTGGTCTGTTACGTCTGCTCGGCGGTGCTGGCGTATTTGCTGACACTGGTGATGGTCAATCTCAGCCAAAAGATCACCTACCGCATGCGGAAACAGCTTTTTGAAACGCTGACAACCCTGCCCGTCTCGTATTTTGACTCGCATCCGACGGGCGATATCGTCAGCCGTATTTCGTACGACATCGACACGGTCAACTCCACGCTTTCGACGGATCTGGTACAGGTATTGTCGAGCGTGTATACGGTGTTTGGCTCGCTGTATTTTATGCTTACGATCTCGCCGCCTTTGATTCTCGTCTTTGCGATCACCGTGCCGATCTCGATTCTGTTTACACGCCGCAAGGCAAAAAAGATCCAGCCGCTGTTCCGCGCGAGAAGCAAAAAACTCGGCGAGCTCAACGGCTTTGCAGAGGAAATGCTCTCGGGCGCCAAAACGATCGGTGCATACCACCGCGCCGAGGAAATGACTGCGCGTTTTGACGAAAAGAACCGCGAGGCGGCAGATGCGTACTATGACGCGGAGTATCAGGGCGCTTTGATCGGTCCGTCTGTCAACTTTATCAACAACCTGTCGCTGTCGCTCGTGATGATCTTCGGCGGTGTGCTGTATCTGCTGTCGCAAAACGGTACGGTCGCCGAGGGCGCGCTCTGGTTTATCACCTTGGGCGGCATCGCCAAATTTGTGATGTATTCCCGCAAGTTTGCAGGCCCGATCAACGAGTTTGCCAACATCATCAGTGAGTTCCAGTCCGCGTTTACCGCGGCGGAACGTATTTTCCGTATCATCGACGAATCCCCCGAAACGCCGGACGCGCCCGATGCGGTGACGCTTGCGGATGCAAAAGGCGACGTCCGGCTCGAAAACGTCTCGTTTGGATACCTGCCAGACAAAACGGTATTGCACGCGCTGTCCATGCAAGCGAAGCCGGGACAGACGGTTGCGATCGTCGGCCCGACGGGTGCGGGCAAGACCACGATCATCAATCTGCTGATGCGTTTTTATGACGCGGATGACGGCGCGGTCTACGTGGACGGCAATGAGATCAAAACGATCACGCGGGACAGCCTGCGGAATGCGTACACGATGGTGTTGCAGGATACGTGGCTGTTTTACGGCACGATTGCCGAAAACATCACCTACGGCAGAGAGGGCGCAACACGCGAGGAAGTGATCGAAGCGGCAAAAGCCGCCCGCATCCATGGGTTTATCGAGCGCTTGCCAAACGGATACGATACGTTGCTGTCCGACGACGGCGTCAACATCTCCAAAGGGCAAAAGCAGCTCATCACCATCGCGCGCGCCATGCTTGCCGACAGCCGCATGCTGATTCTGGACGAGGCGACCTCCAACGTCGACTCGCGGACCGAAAAGAAGATTCAAGAGGCGATGAATGCGCTGATGAAAGGCAAGACCTGCTTTATCATCGCACATCGGCTTTCGACGGTTCAGCATGCCGACCTCATTCTGGTCGTCAAAGACGGCAATGTGGTCGAGCAGGGCACACATGAGACGCTTCTTGCGCAAAAAGGATTCTACAATTCGCTGTATTATTCCCAATTTTCTTAACAATATGTATTGACTTTTGTGAAAAAATATGGTAAACTTCCGATGAGAGTGGAGTATTCTCATCATTTGATTAAAAAACAAAAATAAAAAAAAAAAAACAAAGGAGAACATTATGAACAAGTTCACCAAACTCATGGCGATCATGCTCGTTGCAGTTATGGCAGTTTCTTGCTTTGCATTCAATGCAAGCGCTGCTGACAAGGCTGTCACCGTTACTGTCGGTGATGTCGAAGTCGCTTATGACGAAGCAAAACTCGCCCTCCTCGCAGACGGTAACAC
>JAFQII010000118.1 GCA_017397605.1 Clostridia bacterium | reverse complement strand
GTCCGTCTCGGGGAGCGGCGCAAGTCCGAGATGCTCGATGGACGGTGCATAAACAATGTTATACAGGGATGTATCCGCATCGCCTTTGATCGAGCTTTGGATAGGAGCGGGCGGCAATTGTGACGCGTCCAGCGTCATTTCTTCCACAAAAGAGCCAAACTTGGGTCTCCACGGCTCGCCGTTGGGCGTATAGGGCCAGATCGCAGGCTCAAACGCGCGCCACGCCGCGCCTGCCAGCACCGCAACACAAAGGCACGCGGCGAGAGCGGAACAGATGCGCTTGGTGCGCAGTCTCTTTTTTGCCGTCTGATCACGGCGCACAAATTCTTCTACGTACTTGTCGTCGAGCAAGCCGACGGCTTCCAACAAAAGCTCTGTTTTCATACCGTGATACCCTCCTTTTTCAACAGGGCGCGCAGGTCGTTTTTCATGGACGCGAGCGCTTTGCGCACAGCGGACTCGCTGATGCCCAGCTTTGTTGCAATTTCTGCGGTCGGGAACAGCGCAAAATAACGGCACATAAACATGTAGCGCTTGCGTGCGGAAAGCGTCTGCAAAAACGCCTCGATGACGCGCGCGATTTCTTTTGACTCCCATTCCGCGTCCGTGCGGTCGGGCAGGACGTCCTCCAGGTCTGCAAACGATGCCGTCACCTCGGGCGGCACGCGCTTGGCACGGTGGTTGAATTTGAGGCGGTTGATCGACAGCCCGCGGATGATCTTGGCGAGATACGCGGCAAATGCGCGCGGTCTTGTCGGCGGAATGTCGTTCCATACGCGCAGGTACGTGTCGTTGCGGCATTCCTCGCTGTCGGGCAGGTTTTGCAAAATGTTGTGCGCGATCGTCAGCAGGTACGATCCGTACTTGCGATCCGTCTCGGCGATCGCCGTTTCGTCGCGTTCAAAATACAGCGCGATGATCTGCTCGTCGGTGAAATGTGCGGTGGTTGCCATGCGGTTTTCCTCCTTTTTTGTCCTTTCACTCTTATAGACAACATTTTGCAAAAAAACGGGATGTTCGGACATAAAGTTTTTTGAAGATTCCAAAGAGACTTTTTTCAAAAAAGTTTCTTTGGCAGGGATTTTAAGGGGCGGCGCCCCTTAACCCTTTCGTCTCAATTGAATCAAATACACCGCCGCCCAGACAAAGAGGTTGAACGCGATCGCGTGGAAGAGCGCGTTTCTCAATTCGGTGTAGATCGACTGTGCGCGGTAGTAGCTTTCCTGCGTGCAGACCACCACGGGCATTCTGTCATCGTTGACGCCGTCAAAATCCAGTTCGTAGTACAGCTCGGGATTGTAGTAACAACTCGTGATGTACGCCCCTTCCGCATCGCGCAGGACGATGTACTCGCGGTTTGGGAACGTTTCGGCGACATCTTTGTCGTTGTAGCTGTTCCACTCGTCGTACTCGGACTGAAGGTAGTCCTTGAGCTTGTACGCGTCTGTGAACTCGCGCTTGACCAAAAACACGTCATATCCATTTAGGTTGACAAAAACGGTTGCCCCGCAAAGCAGGAGCGAGAAGCTTCCTGCGCCGATCAGACAGCGTACAAGAAGCTTCTTTTTGCGCGTGTGTGCGTTCTTTTTGGAAAGCAGTTCCGCCAGAACGTACACGCCGCCGACCGCCAACAGCGCAAACAACGCGCCGTACCACGCCCACGAGCCGATCGTCATGCCGAAATTTGCACCGTCGATCAAGGTGACAAGCGGCAGGCAGAATGCCGTTGCCGCGGCGCAGGCACCCCAAATGATCCATGCGTTCCTGCTGACTTGCTCGTTAAACCGCGCAAGCTTTTCGGTGTGCTCGCCGTCCTCGTCATCGGACATGCGCGCTGACGAATGAAATGCAAACTGACAAAGCGCGCTTACGGCAAAGAATGCCAGCGAAATGCAAAAAGCCAGATTCCCCTTTGAAAACTCCAGATTGCAGATCGCAGCGGCGAGCAGTCCCAGCACGGTCAGCGCGACGGAAATGACCGAGAGGTTGCGATACCTGCGCATACGGTTTCTTAACATCGCGTCAAACTGCTTTTCGCTTTTTGCCTTTGCCTGCGGAAGATCGACACCGCTTGCGTTGCGCTCCCCTCGTAACAGCTCGTCGGTCGTGATACCAAACAGCTCCGCGATCGCGGGGATCAGCGACAGCTCGGGCTCGCACTCGTCGCGTTCCCAACGGCTGACCGTTTTGTCGGAGACAAACAGACGCTCGCCGAGCTCCTTTTGTGTCATGCCGTTTGCCTTGCGCAAGACGGCGATAAATTTGCCGATCGTTTTCTTTTCCATGTGGTGTCCTCCTTTTCGTTTGTGCCCTTATTCTACCACCGCGAGAGTCAAAAGTCTACCCCCAAAGCCGAGAATCTCTCTCGCGTTGCGGGAATTGGCAATAAAAAGAAACACCCTTAAGAATCCCAACGAACCAGTCGGCGCAAAGCCGTTTCGAAAAGCATACGTCTACCGCCGACGTCGAAAACGATGCACAAGGCACCGTTTTTGTGAGCATTGAATGCAATGTCTGCTTTTCCGAGAGCTATCGCTTTCGGAAAATATTTTTTACATACGGGGTGCAGGGGACGGAGTTCCCTGCCGAGGATTCTTAAGGGGCAGAGC
>JAFQII010000117.1 GCA_017397605.1 Clostridia bacterium | reverse complement strand
TATCCCGTCAAGACGATGTATTTTTCGTAGATCTCGACCGTGTAGCCTTCGCTGCCGTATTCCGGCGTCACGGGATATCTGCCGTCGGTACTGCGCGCATAGGTGTCGGTTGCGCCGTAGCCGCAGGGTTGGCAGGACGAACCGATATGTACCGTGCGTGCAAACGCGCCGTTTTCGTTGGAATAGTTGACGCCGTCATACATCGTGACGTGCGTATGTCCCGACATCACGATGACGTTTTTGTACGTGCTCAAAAGCTGTTTGAGACGCATGGTTTGTTTATATTCTTCCTTAAAAACGATACACGCACCGTAGCCGCCGTTTTTGCGGTCGCCTGCGCCGTAGTTCAAAAAGGGCGCGTGTACGCTCATAAAGATATTCGTTTCGGTCTCGCCGTACTCCGTCAGCAACCCCTCGATCCAGTCCATCTGCTCCTCGGAGAAATTGTCATACTTTGCAGTTTCACCGGGCGCATTCAGTTCCTGCGCGGTAAAGATCCACAGCATGTCGCGCTGTCCGTCGGCGCCTTTTTTAAACACCGAAAAATAGGGAGAGTTCTCGTAGGGATGTTCTTCGTCCGCACCGCCCAGATATTGCGCCAGCAAGGGATTGTCCTTGGGCGTATTGCCGTGGTTGCCGATGCCCTCGTACACCTTGCTCTCGTCAAAGTCGGAGTCACGCAGGATTTCCAGATGCTTTTCGTACTGTGCCTCCAGATCGGGGTTTTCACCGCGGTCACCCGTCGCGTCGCCCGTGATCACCACGTATTCCATGCCCTCTGCAGCAAAAAAGTCCATGGCGTACGCAAGCTTTTCAAACGCGCCGCGGTCATAGGGCTGGTAATTCATATGCGTATCGGACAAAGCGCCAAAGCTGTTTTGCAATTTGCCGAGCGACGTGAGCTGCTTGGACGAGGGAATCGGGCAGACCGCCACCGCTGTCTCGATCGCGGGAGGCTCGTCCAGAAAGTGCGTGTCGCTCTCAAACACGGCAATACCCGTAGCGCCCAAGGGAATCATCAAACCGTCGCCGACGGAAATCCTGACTTTCCTGCCCGTCGCAGGCGCAAACGCCAGCTCGTCATACCCCGCAAGCACGCCCTGTTCATCCGTAAAATACACCAAATAATAACCGCTTGACGCGCCGGAGCCATCAGGGGTTATCACGATGTTTCCGCGGGCAAAGCCTGCGTTCTCCGCACGCTCTCCCAAAAACGTATACGTCACCGTTGTTCCGGTCTCTGCTGTGATAGTCATAAGCACTCCGCTCGCGGTCAACGCGGCGATTGCCAAACACAATGCCAGAAATCTGCGCATAACCGTTCCTCCTATGTATCAATTGTATGGTTTAGTATATCACATTCCGCCCCAAAATGCAAGCGCCTGCTTGGCACAGGAAAGCGCGATCGTTTTTTCTGTTTCGGTCACGTTTTCGGGCGACCAATCCAAGGACTCGATGCACGTTTCGGTTACCGCCTGCAAGAATGTGAGCGCGGCGGTGAACCTGCCGATTCCCTTGGAAAGGTGATAGCCGTCGCAGGTAAGTCTGCCGTCGTATTCCCCGCGCGCAAGCTGTATCGCAAGTCCCGTGGGAGAGACGGCATCCAGCCCTTCCAGCGGTGAAATGTGGTTTTTGGTCAGTGCGAGGATGTCTCCAAACAGCTTTTTCGTATCGCCGCCGTAGGCTTTGATCTCGTGATGATCAAAATCGGGTTCCCCCACCCACGTCATGTTAAACGTGATGTGCGCGTGTTCGTTTGCATGTGCGCGGACAAACGCAATCAGCGCGGGCAGGTCGTCATAGTCTGCGAGATTGGAATAGCAAGAGCCGTCCAGCGTTCCCTGCTGAATGTTGATCACATCCCAATCGCGGCTTTCGACCGCATGCGCGATGTCGGCGGAATCCGTCTGTATCCAGCCCGTTCCGTCGTCCGTAAAGCAAGGGTACGCGATGCCGTTCTGCGCGTTGTGCAGGTGCTTGCGCACCGAGCAGCCGCCGATATAGAGATTGCACATAAACACACGCTCATACCCTGCGTGCAAAGCAATGGGCGCCAGAAACTCCATGGTGTCAGCCGAAAAGCTGTTGCCGATCGAAAGAATGGAAAGTGTTTTCATATATCCAAACCGCCTTTATTTTTTGTTACCATGAGAATAGCACAAAACAAAACGAATTGCAAGTACAAAAAAGCAATTGACAAACACAGTGCGATGTGTTACAATCAAAATGTGGATCAGGGGACGGCACCCATCGCAAAAAACAGCGTTTCACACACATTGCAAAATCAAAACAAAGGGGATGACACCCATGACAAAAAACATCATTGTTGTTGATGAGCAAGGTAACCGATATGGAGCGACCTACGCCAAACGTGCGAAAGGTCTTGTCAAAAACGGCAGGGCGCGCTTCATAGATGAAAACACCATCTGCCTTGCGTGCCCTCCGAATCAATTTTTGGAGGAAAGTTCAATGGAAGATATCAAAACCACAAACGCAAGCGACGCAGTCGAGTATTCGATCCCGTACATTCTCACGCAGATCAAGCACATTCAGGACGATCTGACGCATATTCAGGATGCGATGCAATCGATTTTGAATTTACCCGTGGAAAGTCCGGTTTCACAGCACGTGGTAATGCCCGGCGTTGCAAAGGCGCAGGCTCTCGCAAACATCATTCAATGCCGCGAGACCACCAATCAGCAATTGTTGAAGTTTTACGAAAAAATGTACGAGGACCTGCGCGGCGGAAAACCCGAGCCCAGGTACGAGTACTACCAACGCATCGTTTCCGAGCTTGCCGACAAAATCGATGCAGACGAAATCGAGAACATTCTGAACGCCGTCAATCAGGTTTTCGGTCTCGAAAAGTAAATCACGCATGGGGTTGCTCCGCAGCCCCATTTTTTATAAAAAAGCATATTGACAAAAAGCGTTTTTGTGTGTAAAATAGAAACGTTATTTGCCTGCAAAATGCAGGCATACCTGCCTGCATAGTTAAATGGATATAATAAACCCCTCCTAAGGGTTAGTTATGGGTTCGATTCCCGTTGCGGGTGCCAAGAAAACGGCTTGCGAGGCGCAAGCCGTTTTCAGTGAAATTCGCCTTCGGCGAGTGAAATATGGCTTCGCCATGTGAAATAGCTTCGCTGTGAAATATTCACTGACGTGAATGCGATTTTAAATTGATCGAAGGATATGATTTCACATTTTGCGCCAGAAACTATTTCACACATATTATGGAACACACATGGACTATACAAAAGTACAGGCGATCGCAAAGCAAACAATCGAATATATACAGTCCGTCATCGAAGTCGGTATGCATCTTCGGGAAGTGCGTTCGCTTTGCGAACAGAACATGCTGTCTTTGGGGGCTGATTCATTTTGGTATTGGGACATCGGTGCTTTTGTATTTTCAGGGGACGAAACATCCGTATCGGTTTCGGGACAAACCTACCAAACCTCTGACAGAACGATTTGCGAAAACGATCTCATCACCATTGATTTAAGTCCCTGCTGCAAATCCATTTGGGGAGACTACGCACGCACCGTCGTGATAGAAAACGGAAAAGTGGTAAACAAGATTTCGGACATCAAAAGAACCGAGTGGAAAAATGGTCTTTTGATGGAAGAGCGATTGCATGACGAGCTTTGTTGTTTTGCAACACCAAACACTACTTTCGAAGAGCTGTACGAACACATAAATACTTTTATTGTCTCAAACGGTTTTATCAATTTGGATTTTCTCGGCAATTTGGGGCATTCCATTGAGACAAGAAAGCAGGATCGGATCTATCTCGAAAAAGGCAATCAACGGCAGCTCGGAGATGTTCGATTCTTTACATTTGAGCCGCATATCAGCGTCTACGGCTCAAAATACGGATACAAAAAAGAAAATATTTATTTCTTTCAAAACGGTAAAATAAAAGAGCTGTGATCAGAGAGTATTTATAAAGCAAATTTGACTTTTTTGCAAGACTTGTTTTGCGAAAAGGTCTTTTTCTTTTTTTCATTGCCGTTTTTGACATGCGTAGGTACACAAAGGCATCCTTACTTTGTGAAAATATGGTATTGAAAAATAAAAAGAAATATGGTACAATATCGAAGTATTATGGATATTCTGTAATTGTAAGGAAGTATCGGTTATGAATCAGTTGCATCATAAAGTTGTCAAGTTTGGCGGCAGTTCTTTGGCGTCTGCCGAACAGATCAAAAAAGCAGTTGCGATCATCCGCGCGGACGAGACGCGTCGTTTTGTCGTGCCTTCTGCACCCGGCAAGCGTTTTTCCGCTGACACCAAGGTGACAGACCTGCTCATCAAGGTACACGGCGAGAGCGCAAGCGGACTCGACTTTGAAAAGACCTTTGCGGAGATCAAAGCCCGTTACAACGAGATCGTTGACGGTCTCGGCATGGAGCTTGACCTGTCGGCAGAGTTTAAGATCATTCACGATCAGCTTTTGGGCGGCACCACGCTTGACTACGTTGCAAGCCGCGGTGAGTACCTCAACGGTCTGATCCTGGCGGCATACCTCGGTTTTCCCTTTATCGATGCGGCGGAAGTCATCTTCTTTGACGAAAACGGCAATTTCGAAGCCGAGCTGACCAACCGTGTCATGTCCCGCCGTCTGGCGCGTCAGAAGAACGCGGTGATTCCCGGCTTTTACGGCAGCTTGCCCAACGGCGCGGTCAAGACCTTCTCCCGCGGCGGCTCGGACATCACGGGCGCGATCGTCGCACGTGCGGCAAAGGTCGATCTGTACGAAAACTGGACGGACGTATCCGGATTTTTGATGGTTGACCCGCGCATCGTCAATGACCCCAAGCCGATCGAGGTCATCACCTACCGTGAATTGCGCGAGCTTTCTTACATGGGCGCTTCCGTCCTGCACGAAGACGCGATTTTCCCCGTAAAGGTGGCGAGAATCCCCATCAACATCAAAAACACCAACAGACCGGATGACGGCGGTACGTTTATCGTTCCGACCGAAAAATCACTGAAACAGCCGTCGAGCGTGGTCACGGGCATTGCGGGCAGAAAAGGCTTGCGATTGATTCACCTCGAAAAAGACATGATGAACCAGGAAATCGGTTTTGGCTTGCGCGTGTTGCAGGTCATCGCCGACATGGGCATTTCGTTTGAGCATCTCCCCTCGGGCATCGACACGATGTGCGTCGTTTTGTCCGGAGCGGATATCGATGGCAAAGAGGAAGAACTGATCACACGCATCAAAGAAGCGGCGCATCCCGACTTTATTGCAATTGAGGACGCGCTTGCGTTGATCGCAGTCGTCGGCCGCGGTATGGCAGGCACGCCCGGTACGGCGTCCCGCGTGTTCCAAGCGCTGGCAAAGGAAGACATCAACATCCGCATGATCGATCAGGGCTCGTCCGAGTTGAACATCATCGTCGGTGTAAACGAACCCGACTTTGAAAAAGCGATCCGCGCGATCTACGCGGAATTTGCGGAATGAGCAAAGGCTGGACAACAATAAAGGAAGCTGCAACGGCTTCCTTTATTGAACGAAAAAGTGAGTTTATCGGGTCCATTTGTCCCGTGACGACCGAGGAAGAGGCGCTTGCCTTTGTCGCATCGGTCAAAAAGCAATACGCCGACGCCAGGCACAACGTCTACGCGTACATTCTGCGCGACAACAACATCACCCGCTTCTCCGACGACGGCGAGCCGCACGGAACGGCGGGCATGCCTGTTTTGGACGTTTTGCGCAAGGAGGGCGTGACGGACGTCGCGGTCGTGGTCACGCGCTATTTCGGCGGGATCCTGCTGGGCACCGGCGGTTTGGTACGCGCGTACAGTCAGTCCGCAAAGATGGCGCTGGACGCCGCAGGCAAGGCAGTGATGCAAAAGCTGACCGTTTTTTCGGTACGTGTGAGTTACGCCGATCTGCAAAAGATCGAGCCCGTGCTGAACGCGCAGTCTTTGGTACGCCTGAACGCCGTGTACGAAAGCGACGTGCGTCTGGAGTTAGCCATTCTCGAAGCGGGATACGCTCCGCTTGCGGATGCGCTCACGGAGCGCACGGGCGGACGCGCGATCATCAAAACCGAGGGCGAGCGTTTTGCATGTCTGTAAGCGCACTTGACAAATGCAAATCAATATGATATACTGATAGTCGCAGAACAAACGTTCTGCGACTATCATTTTGGGAAGAATGGCAGCGTCACTTCGAAAGAAGGAGTTTTTATGGCAATCAAAATCATGCTGGATGCAGGGCATTTCGGCAAATACAACCGTTCCCCCGTGCTGAGTGAGTATTACGAGAGCGAGGTCATGTGGGAGTTTTCCGTATTACTGGGCGAGCGTCTGCGTGCGTTCGGATTTGAGGTATCGTACACGCGCGGCAAGCAGGAAGTCGACATGGCTGTTTATCAGCGCGGCCTGGCGGCAAAAGGATGCGACGTTTTTCTGTCGCTTCATTCCAACGCAAGCGACGCGCATGAGGTCGACCGCGTTGAGGTCTACCGCAGTGTCGGCGCACCTCATGCCGAGCGGCTCGGCAAAGCGATCGGCGACGCGGTCGCGGCATGCATGGGCGTTCCCCACGGCGCGGTCAAAGCGCGTGAGGGCTCCGAGCGCGGCGTGGATTACTACGGCGTTCTGCGCGGTGCACGCGATGCGTCTGTGCCGTATGCGTTTATCGTAGAGCACTCGTTCCACACCAACCCGCGCGCGGCGGCATGGCTGTACGGCAAGAAAAACCTCAGCACTTTGGCAAGCGCCGAGGCAAAAGCAATCGCAGAGTATTTCGGAAGCGCGATCCGCGGAGACATCAACCGCGACGGTTCGGTCGACGCCGTCGACTACATGATGCTCAAGCGGGAGATTCTGGAGTAACGAGGATCGGGACATTGTCCCAAAACCTGTTTATGCCCCTTTCCTTTGAATAAAGAAAGGGGCATAAATATCTATGCAAAGACTTTTTCGGCTGTTTTATAATAAATCAGGTCTTTTTCCTCTTCCGTCAGCGGGAGCGCATCGATCTGCGCAAACGCAAAATCGGGGTTCCACCGCGGGTAGTCCGAGCCAAACATGACGCGTTCCACGCCGTGCAGGCGGATCAAGTCACAAAGCTGTGCAGGGCTCATGCCCAGCAACGCCTCACTGGTATCCGTATACACGGGTGTACCGATGAGGTGTTTTTTTGCCTCCTCCCACGCACTGTAGCCGCACATATGCGCGGCGATCACGGTGAGATCGGGGATTTTCTCGACGATATTCCGCACGCGCTTGGGCGTGGAAAAGTCGGTGTTGGGGTCGCCGACGTGAAAGATGATCGGTTTGCCGCAGGACGCGATATGGCGGTAAACCTCCATGGCTGTTTCGTCATCCACAAAAAACTGCTGAAAATCCGAGTGGATCTTGACACCCTTGGCACCCAGCGCAAAGCATCTGTCCAGCTCGGCAACCGATGCTTCGACACCCATCGCGGGATGAAACGAGCACAGCGGGATAAACCTGCTGTCAGACGCCGCAACCTCCAGCATATAGTCGTCGCCGACCGTCGGCTTGGCAGGGTTGAGCGTCGCGGACGAAATGACGTAGCGCACGTCCGAAAGCGTCCCCGAGCCTGCAAGCAGTCCCTCTACGCTTCCGTCGCCCTGACGCGGGATGGAATAATAATTGGTGATGTTGTCTGCCGCGCGCGATGCAACCTTCTGCGGAAACACGTGCGTGTGTGTGTCGATGATTTTTCTGTTGTTCATAGTTGACGATCCTCATCGAGGCTCTGCCTCGAGCTCCGCATAAGAACCTTCTTTTTTGAAGAAAGGTTCTTATGAATCTCCAAAGAAAATCCGTTTGTGAAAAAAAGCAAGGCTGTTGCACTGACGCGCAACAGCCTGTTTTGCAATGGGTTCCTGCTCGAAAAATGCACTTTTGAGTGAGATCAAAGCGATCAGTCTTCGTCTTCCTCGTCGTCTTCGTCATCCTCGGTGTAGACTACGTTGAGCATCTTACCGCAGGAGGGGCACTCCAACTGCTCGCAATCCTCGAGATCGTCCTCGTCAACACAGATGCACTCGCCGCAAGCGGGGCACTCCAGCTCAACGATATCGTCATCGTCGCAGTCGCAGCAGTCGCAATCGCACTCGTCATCGCCGTACAGCTCGGTCTCAACCTCTGCAAGGTCGGTATCCAGCTCGTCGATGTAATCGCGCATTGCGGCAACCTCGTCCTCGAGGTCTGCAACAGCCAGCGAAAGGTCCTCAAGCAGGTCTGCCATAGCGGCAAACAGCTTGCCCTCGTTGGTATTGGTGTCAAGGTTCATGCCGTCCATGAGACCTTTGATGTAGTTTGCTTTTTCAGATACTGTCATGATTATTTCACTCTTTCCAGATATTCGCCCGTACGGGTGTCGATCTTGATGACTTCGCCCTCGTTGATAAACATCGGAACCTTGACCTCTGCGCCGGTCTCAACCTTTGCAAGCTTGGTCACGTTGGTAGCGGTGTTGCCCTTGACGCCGGGCTCTGCCTCGGTGATCAAAAGCTCAACAAACATCGGGGGCTCAACGGAGAAGACGTTGCCCTTGTAGGAGAGCAGTTTGCACATCATCTCTTCTTTGACGAATTTGAAAGTATCGGGGAGCTTTGCTTCCTCGACAGGAATCATGTCATAGGTCTCAAGATCCATAAAGTAATACAGACCGCTGTCGTTGTAGCTGTACTGCATGTCCTTGCGCTCAACCGTTGCGGTCGGGAACTTTGCAGTGGGGTTGAAAGAGGTCTCGATCACAGCACCCGTGATGACGTTGCGGTACTTGGTACGGACAAAAGCCGCGCCTTTGCCGGGTTTGACGTGCTGGAACTCGATGACCTGCATGACCTGACCGTCCATCTCAAAGGTCAGACCGTTTCTGAAATCACCTGCTAAAATCATGGGTATTATCCTCCTTGTTTCGCCACGGCTTTATGCACCGTGATGAAGTCATAAATTTTCTACTTAACATTTTATTACATTTTTGACCATTTGTCAAGGGGTATTTTGCATTTTAAAGCTCTATCAGCTCTTTTTTGCTCTTCGTGAGGTCCTCACAGCCGTTTTCGGTGACCAGAACGAGGTCTTCGATGCGGACGCCGTACTTGCCTTCGAGATAAATGCCCGGCTCTACGGTCTGGAACTGGTTTACCTCAAACGTACATTCCGCACGGGGAGAGGAATTGGGTGATTCGTGGATCTCCAGACCCAAAGAGTGTCCCGTGCCGTGGCCGAAATAGGCTCCGTAGCCTGCGGCTTTGATGATATCTCTTGCGGCGGCGTCGACTTCCTTGCCCGTCGCGCCCGCGTGCATCGCGGCAATCGCGGCGGTCTGCGCCTGCAGTACCGTGTTGTAGATCAGTTTCATCTCATCGTCCGCTTTGCCCAGCACGACGGTACGCGTCATATCGGAACAGTAGCCGTTGTATCTTGCGCCATAGTCCATTGTCAAAAACGAATTGTTTGTCAGCTCGATCTTGCCGGGAACGCCGTGCGGAAGCGAACTCTTTTTGCCCGAAACGGCGATCGTCTCAAACGCCAAGCCGTCCGCGCCGTTTTTGCGCATAAAGTATTCCAGCTCTGCCGCAACGTCCAGCTCGGTCAGCCCCGGGCGGATAAACTCGCAGATATGCGTAAACGCCGCGTCGGTGATGCTCTGTGCGATACGCACGTTCTCGATCTCTTTTGCCGTCTTGACGCGGCGGAGCTCGTCGCACAGCGCGGGCACGTCCTCAAACCTGACGCCCTCGCACGCTTTTTCCAGTCTGCGGAGCTGGGACACGGTCATTCTGCCGCTGTCAAACGCAAGCGTTTTGATTCCCTGCTCTTTGACGTATTTTGCGACCGAGTCGGCGGCGGATTTTTCAAACAAAATCGGGCGCACGTCAGCGTACACGCCGCTTCTTGCCGCTTCGATATAACGCGAGTCGGTCAGCATCAGCGTCTCTTTTTCACACACAATAACCACGCCGTCGGTAAACGGAAAGCCCGTCGCCCAATGCTGTGAAACTTCGTCAAACAACACAGCGCCGTCAAAGCCCGCCTGCTGTGCCTTTGCAAATAATTTTCTGCCGTTTTCCATGAGAATACTCCTTTATATTGCGATATGATTTTAAAAAGCAAACAGTAGTCTGATAAATTCCAGATAGCGCACAACAAACCAGACAAGCAGTCCGACGTGCAGAGCGATGCCGACACCGCCGATGGTCTTCCATACCTTGCCCATGCAAAGCAACGTCGTGCCGAGCGCTAAAATCGCGCCGAGCAAGGACAACAGCAAGCCGCTCATCGCGCCCAGCCATTCCGTAAAGTTCATTGCCAGTCCCGAAACAAGGTCCACGATCGGCTTTGCCGCCTCCGCGTCGGTGTCCGCCGCGTTCTCAATGATCTGCGCCCACGAATTCTGCGACGACAGCCACAGATACATGACAGCGCAAAGCAGTGAGAGCGCCAAAAAGACGATGCCCGTTTTATGCCAGAATTTTTGTTTTTGTGTCATGGTATTCCCTCCCGATTTGAATCAACCTACCAAAACATTATTTGCAAAAGAAACCAAACGGTATCCCTGTAAATCACCAAAAAGCCCACCAAACAACCCGCGTGTACCACCGCCGCAATCACGCCCGTCACACGGATTGCAATCTTTTGCGTTTTGAAGCATGCAAACAAAGCGCACAAAGCCCCCGTGACCGTGCAAAGCACTGTTCCGAAAAAATACTCAAGATACGTCACAAAACCATACATATATATGCCCAATCCGACAAACGGCGAGTCGCCCATTTCGGGAGTTTCTCTGGTCAGGATAGACACATTGAGCAAAATCAGCAGACATACACAAGCAAGCGATACGATCAGACAGACAACTGCCTTTTTTTGATTTGTCATAAAGATCCCTCCTTTGACTTCACTCTAAACAACTACATACATGGTCGCAATGATGCCTGCCATCACAAAAAACAGGATCATTTCCGCGACAAACAAGCGCTTGGCGTGTTTTTGCATGCGAATGCTCTGCGACAGCTTGATTGCCACGCCCGCAAACGCGATACCGATCGCCAGAAAGAAGACCGTATAGGCGACGCGGATCAAAAACAGCAGGATGTTTTTTGCCGCCTCCGCAAACGAGGGTGCTGTTTGCGAGGTCTGCACCAAAAACAGCACGAACACGGTCAAAAACGCGGCGAGCAGGACGCACGAAAGTACAAAACAAACGGTGGATGCGATTCTTTTTGCTTTCATAAAGCGTTACCCCAAATTGATCGAAGTATACGGCAGGTTTTCTTTTGCAAGCAAGGTCTCTTCCCTGTCGGTACAGCAAAGCAAGAGCGTCTGATGCTTTTGCGATGCGGCGTACAGCGTGCGCAGAACGTGCGTCAGTCTCACGTCGTCCAGTCTTCCGAACGCGTCGTCCCACACAAACGGCATGCCGTACCCGCCGTAAAGAAGCTGTGCGAGCGCAAGACGCAGAGACAGATACGCGACGTCGCGTGCACCCGCGGAGAGATAGTCGATCTCGCGGACGATGCCGTCCTTGTCTTCAAACGTCATGGCAAGACGCGTGTCAACCTCCATGCCGCTGTAGTCACCGCCCGTCGCGGCGGCAAAATATTTGCCCGCGATCTCGCCCAAACGGGGCGCGACCATGCGTTTCATTTCATCGGCGGCTTCTTCGATGCCCGCGCGTGCCGCCTCGTATGCGTCGTATTTCTGTTTTGCCGCGTCCAGCGAACGGCTGACGGCGCCGTACTTGCCTTCCAGCACGGCGGGGTCGGACGCGCGTCCCTCGATCGCGGCGATGCGGTTTGCGATTTGGTTGGCTTTTTCGCCGACCATACGCGCCTGATCTGCCAAAAAGCGCTGTTCCACTTCTACCGCAGAGCGGCTTCTGATCGGTTCTGCCGCCCCCTGCGCAAGCGCGCGCAGTGCGTCCATATCCACGCCGCTTGATGCAATCTCATACGCGCGGGAGGCACTCTCCGCCGCCGCAAGCAGGCGGTCCGCCTCGTGGCAGGCGTTTTGCAGGTCATATATCGCGCGGGAAGTGTTTTCGTCAAGCGGAATATCAAACGGCAAGAGCCCCTCCGACAGTGTCTGTCTGCATGCCTCCGCCTGCGTTTTTGCAAGCTCGTACGCCGTTTCCAACGCGTTTTGCTTGTCCATGGCGGCTTGGCGCATTGTTTGCTGTTCAACTTGCGACGCTTTGGCTTGCTTGCTGTTTTTGGTCAAGCCCAAAACGGTACAGAGCAAGCCCGCCGCCGCCAATGCGATGCCGGCAGGCAGGAATATCACCGCCAACACGATGCTCAACACCAGCAAAGCGATGCCTGCGATCATCAGACCCTTGCCCGCTTTTTTCACATTCGTCTCTCCTGCGTCAAAGCGGGGCGCGTTTTGCACGGCATCCTGCGCCGCCTCGGCTTTTGCAAACGCTTTTTCGTAAGCGTTGTAAGATGCCTGCAGATCGTGCAGTGCGTCGGGGGTTGCGCCCTTGCAGGCGGTCTTTGCGGTTTCGTACGCCGCTTTGGCGTTGTCACGTTCGGCACGGAGCGCGTCAAGCTGTGCAAGCTTGGCAGATGCTTCAAAGCGTGCGAGGTTTTGCAGTTCGTCACGGACACGCTCCTGCGAATCGGCGTTGTCCGCAAGCACCTTTTGCTGTTTTTGATGCTCGGCGCGGAGGGTGTCGATCTCGTCACGCTCGTTTTTTGCTTCGGCAAGCGCGTGCTCGAGACGGATCATTTCTTTTTCCAAGGTCGGAATGATACCGCTCCCCGCTCTGCCCTTGAGCTCGTTTTTTGCCTTGGTCAGGCGGTCGATCGCCTTGCGGGAGCCGACCTGCTCGTCGGCGGAAACGGCGATGTTCTGCAATTGCTCCGCCATCACACCGTCCTTGCCCGACGGAAGTGTAAGCTGCTTGAAAAACAGCGTTCTGCCGAACACGTCCTCACCCACGCCGAACAGCCAAAGTCCGGGCGCGCCCGCATCGGGCAGCTGACGTCCCGTGGAAACGTCGGTAAGCGTGCAGATCTCCTTGTTGCCCGTGACGCTTCGGTACGCGCGGTACTGTCTGTCTCCGCGCGTGACGGTGACACTGCCCTCGCATTTGGGCGTGTCCCACGGGGTATATAATTTTTTGTCGTTTTCAAATAATTCTTTTTTGCGTCCGTCGGTAAAGCCGTACAGCACAAAGCGCAAAAATGCCGCGAGGGTGCTTTTGCCGCTTTCGTTGGGGGCAGTCAGCACGTTTAAGCCGTCTTTCGGCTCGATGACGCGGTTTTGCAGCTTGCCAAACGAAACGATCTCAATACGGTCGATTCTGCAATCCATAGTCTTTCCTTAAACCTCCATACTGAAATCCGCGACGTTGCGGTCATCCAGCGCAAGCAAGCCGTATTTGAGCGCGTCCTCGCTCGCTTCGCCCCGCGCGATCTTGTCGCGCATCAGGCGGTAAAACACGCCTGCAAGCGTTCCGTTTTGCTCCAGCTCCGTAAAATCGGGAGCGAGCACCGTTTGGTCGACAAGCTCGACGGACTGCGGGTATCCCGCGCCCTCAAACTCCTCGGGCAAGAAGACAAAGCCTTTTTTTGTCTCCCCGCACAGCACAAAGCGCAATACCGTATCCTCGCCGTAATGCCTTGCCGTCTCGCGCATCGTCTCCAACGCCTGCATGCGTTCCATGCCCGTGACGTCGACGGAAACGATCTCGTAACGGCGCTTGGCGATGCGGATGAATTTCATCGCGGCGTTGCCCTTTTCGACCGCGCCGAACAGCACGCCCTTTTCGCCCGTTTCGTCAAAGCCGCGTCCCTCGACACAGCCGGGATACGCCCAGTACACGCCGTTTTCGCATTGCAGGCCCGTTCCCTTGTGGATATGTCCCAGCGCGACGTAATCAAAGCCGCTTGACGCGATGTCTGCGCGCGTAAAAGCGCCGTAAGGCGACTCCGCACCGCCGTCCAGATCTCCGTGACAGCAAAGCAGGTTGATGCGCGTTTCGTCAAGCGCGGGATAGCCTTTTAGCGGATTGTTTCGGTCGTTTTTGCCGTCAAACGCAAAGCCGTAGACGTCCACGCCGAGATCGTCCAGACGGACGGCACTTTTTTGGGGCGAAAAGACGTGCACGTTTTCTGGCAGATTCATCACCTTGTAGGGCGAGCCCTCCGTCAGCGGGTCGTGGTTTCCGGGAGAAATAAAGAAACGGCAGGACGGGCAGGAGGACAGCTCGCGCTCCAACAGCGCGCGCGTCTCGGGCGTAACGGACTCGCCGTCAAACAAGTCGCCCGCAATCAGACAAATATCGACCTTTTGCGCGCGGATGTACATCATAATCGACGAAAGATCGCTCCGAAGCTCGGTGCGTCTTCGTTCCGCCTCGCGCACGGAACGCAGGGAAAACGGCGAATCCAGATGCAGATCCGCAAAATGCAAAATTCGTATCATATCAAAAATCCTTTTGTTTATACCGTAATAAAAGCACTCATCGTGCCGCGGTTTGCGCCCATACGGCGGTGGGAGAACCACTCCGTTTCGTCACAGCGCGTACACATGCCGCATGCGTCGATATGGTGTTCCGCCACGCCCGCACGCGTCAAAAACAACGTGTTTGCCCGCGTCAGATCCAGCAAATAACGGTCACCGTGCGGAACAAAACAGGACGCAAAGCAGGCATCCACCTGCAAAAACGCGTCGTACACCTCTGTGCCGACCTCATAACAGCACACGCCGATGCAAGGGCCGATAGCCGCCAGAATATCCGCGGCTTTGCACCCATGCTTTTGCATCTCCAGTACGGCATTGGCGGCGATCCCGCCGACCGTTCCGCGCCAGCCCGCGTGTACGGCGGAGCAGACCTTTTGCACGGGATCATACAGCAAAATCGGCACGCAGTCCGCGCTCCGCACGGACAGCAGCAGGTTTTCTGTCGCGGACACCAGTCCGTCCACGCCGAACGGAAACTTGGGCAGCACCGTGCCCACACCGCGGTGCGTGTCATCGACCGTCATCACAAAATCGGTGTGCGCCTGATAGGAGCGGCAAACATCCGACGCGTGCAGGCCGAATTTGTCTGCGGCGATCTCGTAGTTGGCAAGCACGTTTTGCTCGCTGTCGGTCACGTTTCCGACGCCCGCGGCAAAATTCCACCCGCCAAAGCATCCTTCGCTTACACCGCCGATGCGCGTGGCAAACAAATGCCGTACGCCCGCGCTGTCCAACAAGGGAGACGTATACCAAACCTCACCGTTTTGATGTCTGTTCCACATGCACATTCACTCCATATACTTTATCAGTATTATTATATCAAAGAATGCCGTGAAATGCAAGAGATTTTTCTTGACATTTTCGACGGGATACGATATAATGAAAACAAGCAGGAAAGGAGGCGTTTGGGCATGGTCAAGGACCGTTTGGGCAACGAAATTCCCTCTTCGGGCACACCGACGGGGCTGTTGTCCTTTTTGTACCGTACATTTCCCGGACGCATCTTTTTGCGTCTGATCCGCGCGAGATGGGTATCCGTACTCGTCGGCGCGTACATGGACAGCTCGCTTTCGAGAGGGCATGCAAAAAAAGCACTGCGCAAAAACGCCGTCGACATGACGGGCGTGGCGCAGACGGCGTTTGACAGCTACAACGCTTTGTTTACGCGCACAAGAGAGACATCGCTGTTTCCGTTTTCGGCTGACGAACGCGATTTTTGTTCCCCTGCCGACTCCAAGCTGACGGTCTTGCCAATCGACGGCGGTACGGTCATGCACATCAAGCAAGCGCCTTACACGGTGCGCGAGCTGTTGCGGGAGGACACCGACCGTTTTGACGGCGGATATGCATTTGTATTCCGCCTTTCGGTAGAGGACTACCACCGCTACGCGTTTCCCGACGGGGGCAGGCTGCTGACGCATAAGTTTATCAAAGGCACATTCCACACGGTCAATCCGATCGCACTTGAGGAACTGCCCGTGTTCCACCGCAATTGCCGCGAAGTCTCGATGCTGGAAACGGAGCATTTCGGCACGGTCGCGTATATCGAGGTCGGCGCAATGCTGGTCGGACGTATCTGCAATCACCGCAAAACGGCATTTGTGCGCGGGGAGGAAAAGGGCTATTTTGCCTACGGCGGCTCGACGGTCGTGATTCTGACCGAACAAGGCGCGGTGACGCCCGACGCCGACTTGCTGCAAAACAGCAGCCATGGCATCGAAACCTACGTCCGCACGGGTGAAACGGTGGGCAAAAAAGCATGAGCGTTTATCTTGATCATGCAGCAACCGCGCCGCTTTGTGACGAAGCAAAAGAAGCCATGCGCGAGGCGATGAACTGCATCGGCAACCCTTCGTCGGTGCACGGCGCTGGCACTGCCGCGCGTGCGCTTTTGGAGCAAAGCCGAAAAACAGTTGCCGACTGTCTGGGATGCGAAAAGGACGAACTGATCTTTGTATCGGGCGGTACGGAAGCCAACGCGCTTGCCTTGCACGGCAGAACACGCGTCGCAGTCAGCGCGGTTGAGCACGCATCCGTTTTGCAAAATGCCCCCGATGCGGCGATCATTCCCGTGTTACAAGACGGCACGGTCGATCTGCAAGCGGCGGAGGAACGCATTGCAAACACCGATTTTGTCTCGGTGCAATATGCAAATAACGAGCTCGGTACATTACAGCCGATCAAAGAACTCGGCAGCCTATGCAAGCATGCGGTGTTTCACACCGATGCGGTGCAGGCGGTCGGACATGTTCCGATTGATTTACAAAAGGAGCCGTTTGACCTGCTTTCGCTGTCGGCGCACAAGTTCGGCGGTCCGGCGGGCATCGGAGCGTTGTACGTCAAAAACGGCACACCGCTGTTTCCGCTGATGCGCGGCGGCATGCAGGAGCGCGGAAGGCGCGCAGGGACGGAAAGCGTCCTTTTGGCATGCGGCACGGCGGCGGCATTGCAAGCGTCGGTACGCGGCATGGAACGCGAGGCAAAACGCCTGCAGGCATTGAAAGCAGAGGCGATCACCCGTCTCAAAGCGCTCGGCGGGATTCCGTGGGAGCGCACCCCTTCCCTTGCAACGCACGTGCACGTGCGTTTTCCCGGCTGTGACGCGGAGGCGTTGCTGTACGCGCTGGATCTGCATGGGATTTGCGTATCCGCAGGCGCGGCATGCCATGCGGTCTCGCAAGAGCCGTCGCACGTGTTGCTTGCGGTCGGCATGACGGGGCAGGAGGCAAAAAGCTGTCTGCGCATTTCGATGGGACGCACCACGGTGCAAAGCGATCTCGACGCGCTGATCGGCGCGCTCGCTATCATACTGAATCAAAAAACATCATCATAAAAAAGGAGAAAACCACCATGACGGAAGAATTTGGCAAAGACATCGAACTCGAAACCGACGCACTCGACGAGGAGCTGTTTGACGAGGATCTGCTGATGTACGACGACGATCTCGAGGAGATCGACGAAGAAGCGGCCGCGCAGGCGTCCAAGCGCAAAAAGCAGATCATTCTGATCGCAGGCATCGCACTCGGCCTGGCAATCGCCACCGCTTTGATCGCAATCTTTGCTTGCAAGAAAAAGGACGACTGATGCCAAACGGGCAGGTAATGCCTGCCCCTACAAAAAAACAGATCGTTTTCATTTCGCATATTCTGTAAACAGGAACTTGATGCGAAAGGAACGGTCTGTTTTTTGTTATGAATACCTATATATTGGTTACACTCGGGATTTTGATCCCGTTTTTCGGAACGGCGCTGGGCGCGGCGGCGGTGTTTTTGCTCAAAAAAGAGCCCCGCGCCTCTGCCGCAAAAGCATTGGCGGGGTTTGCCGCAGGCGTGATGCTTGCCGCGTCGGTTTGGTCGCTCTTGCTCCCCGCGATCGAGCTGGCGGAAGCGCAAGGCACCGTCGGCTGGATTCCCGCCGCCGCAGGATTTTTTGTCGGCGTGGGATTTTTGCTCGCGCTGGACGCGCTCG
>JAFQII010000116.1 GCA_017397605.1 Clostridia bacterium | reverse complement strand
CGTAAATGCGGTCCATTTCGGCTTGCATATTGCTTGCTTCCGCCTGCAGGGCAAACACGGTGTCTTCCTCGGGCAGTACGACCAAAAGCTGACCGTACGCGCCGTCACCGCGAAAGCCGCTCTTTGCGTTCTGCCAGAACTGATAGCCGTAGCCGGCAACCCAGTCGGGCGTGCCGTTGCAGCTGTTGTCCGCGATCGCGCTCGTCGCTTTGTCAAGATATGCTTTGCTCACGATGCGTTTGCCGTCGTACTCGCCGCCGCGCAACAGCATCATGCCGAAACGGAACAGATCGTCGATCGACAAAAAGATGCCGATGCCGCCCGTGTGCGTTCCGTCCGCAAGCGTCAGTACATGCGGCTTTTTGATGCCGAGCGGTTCAAACAGGTATTTGTCCATAAAATCGGCGAGCTTCATGCCCGCGCGTTTTTCCACCGCCGCACCGCAGACGCAGGTGCCGCCCGTAGAATAAACAAAGGTCGTACCGGGCTTGTAGACCACGGGCATCGCCAAAAAGGTCTTGACCGCATTTTCGGAAAAACGCATTTGGTTGAGATGGCAGACCTCGTGTCCCGATTGCATCGAAAGCACGTCACCCAAGGTCATCTGCGCGAGGTAGTCCGACACCTCGACGGGCGCACACTCGGGGAAAATGTCCAGCATTTTTTCGTCCACGCTCAACAGCCCCATGTCCTGTGCAATGCCGACGCAGACGGAGGTAAACGATTTGGACAGCGAATACAAATGCATGCGGTCGCTCTCCTTGTGCGGTGCAAACGCCGCGCTCATCGTCTCGCCCTTGCGGTACATGCGCATCGCGCGCAGTCTCACGCCGTCATTTGTCGTGTTTTGAATATATTTGAGAATTGCCTCGGTGTTACAGCCTTGCGAAAAAGAAATGCCCATCAAAAAGTCCGCCTTTCTTTGTTTGATTGTTTTCATTTTATCACAAATCAATCGTTTGCGCAAGAGTCTTGACATTTTTTTGCAAAAAAGGTATAATACACTCACAAAAATGATTGGAGCTTTTTTAGAATGAAGAATAAAACGTTGCGTCAGATTTTGGGCGCATTGGTGATGGCGTTTGCATGCATGTTGTTTGGCCCGTATCAGATCGCGGGCGTTTCCGCCGCGGTCGCGGTCGTGCTGTTGGCAGGCGTCTCTATGGAACCGCTGTTTGCGGTGCTGTCTGTCGGACTTTACTTGGTTGCGGGGCTTTGGCTGCCCGTTTATCCGGGAATGAACGCGGGTGCGGACTATCTGTTTGGCGCATCGGGCGGCTTTTTGCTGTCGCTGATGTTCTGCGCACTGGTATTGTCCGCATTGAACAAAGGCTTGCGCGGGCATCCGTTTTTGTCGGTGTTCATCGGGCTGTGCGCTTCGTTTGTGCTGTATTTCGGCACGGGTATTCTCTGGAACGTCATCCGCACGGGGAACGATTTGGTCAGCGTGCTTTCCGCAGGATGGGTGACACCGTGCCTGCTGTTTGGTATGGACGCACTGCTTGCCTTTTTCGCGTCACGCACGCTGTATAAGGCGATGAAATAAGCAAAAAAGAAACTCCGCAAGACGTTCGGCGCTTTGCGGAGCTTTTTGTTGTCAGCTTGCTTTTCTTTTTTTGCGTGCGCGGAGTTCCAGCACGGCAATGCAGATGACCGTGCCGAGGAGGTTGACCGCTACCCAGGCGATCAGCGCGACGGCGGCGATAACAATGTATGCTGCGGGGGAAGGCTCTTCGCTTTTTTCAAGCTCTGCGCGCAGGTCGATGTATTCTTCCAGCGTGTAAAACCTTTCCGTAAAGTCAGCCGCCTCGAGCGTGAGGGAATCTTCAAAGTCGTATACATACCACACGCCGTCTGCCTGCAACAGCAAAAGCGTGTTGTCAAAGCCGCAGTACGGGCTCAGTGCAGAAACAGCCACCGCGTGCGAAACGGATTGCAAGCCGTACCGCGCACCGATTTCCTGCACCTTTGCAAAGGTACCGATCCTGTCGGGCATAGGCGTGTGACCTTGCTGTTCGCCGTACATCATCGTTTTTGGGCGGTAGCGGATCTCCTCGCCGAGTGTACCCCATTTGGATACGACCACACAGCCGATCAAACGCTCATGCTCCCCCTCGGGACAGCGGTATATGGGAACGTACAGCGCGGGATCGGTGGAAAGCTTATCAAAAAACGCCTCGGCAGGTGCGTCTGCAAGCTCCTCAAACGAGCCGTAGAAGCTGTAAATCGCAAACCACTCGTCCAACCCGACACGGTACGTTCCGTCCGCTTCGGCATGCTCTATCACCCAATCTGCCCGCGATTTTGCGTCGGTTTCCTCTAAAATCTTCTCAAATGCCGTTTGCTCGCTTTGCGAAAGCTGCTCCCGATATGACGCAGGCGGCGTATAGGATGCGGTTGGCGCATCGGCACGGACACCCATGTACATGGCGGAAAAAGCAAATGCGATGCAAAGCAGTACGGAAAACCATTTTTTCCACCGTTTCATGTCGATGCTCCTTTCTTGCTTTTGTGTCTTTTTAGTCTTTGCTCAACAGCTCCTCGGCAAACGCCTCGAGCTTTTCGCTGTAAACATAGTACCAACTATTTTCTTTTGCATCGGGGCTGTGTGTCGTGATTTCAAAGTTGCGTTCTTTGTTTCCAAACT
>JAFQII010000115.1 GCA_017397605.1 Clostridia bacterium | reverse complement strand
GTCCATTTTGAGTGAAAAAGCAAGCCTGCCTTTTTCATCACACGACAGCACTGTGGGCTCCACTTCCTGTCCGACGGTCAAAAAATCATGCACATCCGAAACATAAACATCCGCAACCTGAGAAATATGAACAAGACCGCTTCTGCCATCCTCCAGACGGATAAAAGCACCAAAAGATGTGATACCCGTGACCTTGCCCCTGACCTTCTTTTGCGCGTGATCCCGCATGCGCATGTGCCGCCCCTTTCGATAGAATGCGCTGTCAGCCTGCTATATCGTTGTAGAACAAAATCTCGTTGGGATAACGGTAACCGAGCTTCTCGCGTGCGTAACGCTCAATATAATCGGCATCGGTCTCCTCGGAAAGACGGTAGTTGGTCTCCTGAATATCGTCGCGGATATCGGCAAGCTGCTCCTCCAGCTCGGCACGCTCCTCGCGCAAGGTATTGAGATTGACCTGCATATTGATCACAGAAATGAAAAGTACGATTAAAATACCGCCCAATGCCGCCTTGACAGCAAGACTTGTTTGATGACTACGCATCTTGTTTCCTCCGGATAAATGAAGAACCGCCAAACCCTTTTTTGGCCGCATGCGCGACCAAAACGGTTTGCAATTTTGTGTGTCCCCATGCCCTGACACGCAACAGATGCGGACGCATCCGCGATGCAAGGCAGGACAACGCTTTTTGAAACAATTTGCCGACGGTAAAATACCACAGCAAAAAACCGATTGCCATAAACACAAACGCATAAAAACGCATTCTGCCGTATGACAAATTAAAGAATAACAACAGCAGTCCGCACGCACAGATGAGACAAAACAGCAGATCCTCCAAAAAGATCAGCCACGTTGCACGCGGATGCAGACGGTGAAGCAACCGAAAAGCCTCATAAAGAAGCCCCGATGCCGCACCAAGCAAAAACGCCCAAAGCGCAAGTAAATAAAACAGCGAATATGTGACGCTCATGTGCCCAAAAATCTGCCAAAGCCTTTTTTGCGTTTGGTTCCGTCCAGATAAACGACAGCGTCGATCAGTCCGCAGACGGTGACTTCGCCGTTTTCGAGCGACAAGCTGGAAACAGAAAGTCCGCTCCCGCTGACTGTAAGCACACTTTCGCCGACGGACATGCTGACCGTCGTCTCATCAAAAGACAACACCTCGGATACCGCCGTGATCTTGACGACCTTGCGGTCGGACATCGTCAGGCTGTGCGCGTTTGTATTCATGGTCTGCACCATCTCCCTTTTTGATCGCAAGCGTTGATACACTCCAACCATATGAGAGACAGCAAAAATTTATGACAGGATTTCGTAAAGCTCGGACGCCTCGGCTTTGCCGACGTGCTCTGCAATCGACAGCACACGGATCCTGGTGGTACGGTTGCCGAACGTAATTTCCAACACGTCACCCACCTTGACGTCATACGACGCCTTGGCGCGTTTGCCATTGACGACGACCAGCGACTCGTCGCATGCCTCATTGGCAACGGTGCGGCGTTTGATAATACGCGAAACCTTGAGATATTTGTCCAATCGCATAATGTTCACTCAAAAAAAGATACATTTCCGGGCGGAGGATCCACCCGGAAATGTATAAGATCGAAATTAGTCGTTTGCTACAGCGTCCTTGAGTGCTTTGCCGGGTGCGAAAGCGGGAAGCTTGGAAGCCTTGATGGTGATGGTCTCGTTGGTTCTGGGGTTGCGGCCCGAACGCTCTGCGCGCTCCTTGACCTTGAACGTACCAAAGCCTGCGATCTGAACCTTGCCGCCGGTAGCGAGCTCGTTTTCGATTGCGCCGAATACTGCGTTGACAGCCGCCTCAGCGTCTTTTTTCTTGAGACCTGCGGATTCTGCAACGATTTCGATAAGAGTTGCCTTTGTCATGAGAAATACTCCTTTTTGTTATTCACAAATTTACTGTGCATAGTATACCATATCCATTTACATTTTGCAAGAGGTTTTTTTACTTTTTTTGCAAAAAAGTTGTTTATTTCACAAAAAAGTGGTGATATAGACCAATTACTCGGCTGATTTTGCGTTTTTCCAATAGCTCAATAAGGTCTGCCTTTTTGTCTGCGCAACGGTATTTCCGGTTTGCAAGCATTGCTTTTCAACCAGCGAAAAACGGTGCAGGTATTTCTCGCACGCACGTGTGAGCGCGAGCTCTGCATCCACGCCCGCAAGCCTTGCGGCATTGACAGTTGCGAGAAGCAAGTCACCAAACTCTTCTTCGATCTGCCGATCGGTTCCGTTTTGCAATGCTTCCTCGACCTCGGCAAGCTCCTCCTTGATCTTGGTCATGCCTTCGGGCACATCCTCCCAGTCGAAGCCGAGCTTGCGGGATTTTTTGCCCAACTTCTGCGCACGCATCAAGGCAGGCAATGCTTTGGGGATTGCGCGCAGAATCTGCTCGGCGGTTTGATCGCCGTGCGTTTTGTCTTTGATCGCCTCCCAATCACGCAGTGCCTTGCCTTCGCTGTCAAAAACACGCTCGCCGAACACATGCGGATGACGGATGATCATTTTACGGCAGACCTCATCACAAACGTCCGCGAGGTCAAAATTGCCGTATTCCTCCTCGATACACGCGTGGAATGCGACCTGAAACAACACGTCGCCCAGTTCCTCCCGCATATCGGACAAGTCCTTGCGATCGAGCGCATCGACCGTTTCATACACTTCTTCGATAAAATTCTGGCGAATACTGTCGTGCGTCTGCTCTCTGTCCCACGGACAGCCCTCGGGCGAGCGCAGAATCTGCACCACAGTACGCAGATCGTCAAAGTCAAACCGCTCTTTGGAAGCGAGTATTTCAATTTGATTCATGTAACCAACCTCGATTGATCAAGAATGATGCCAGTCTGTTCCCCATCGGCAAAAGACGGACTTCATCAGCGGTAATTCCCTTGAACAGCAGCATCGTCACAACGTAAACCGCGACGGCAACGAAACCTGTCAACAGCAACAACACCAACGCCTCGATTCTTCCGCCGCCCGACAACAGCATGCGGAGCAAATGGTATACACCGAGGGAAGCGCCGCAGGTCAGCAAAGCGCAAAGCGTCGGTCTGCCGAACAGCGAAACCAACGACAGCCTTGCCGTGGTGTGCTTTCGCAAAAAGAACAGATTGAGCAGTGCCGCGATCATGTAACAGCAAACCGAGCTGACGGGCGCACCGTAGATGCCGAGCATGCCCGAAACGCCGAAATACTCGATGACCGCCATGCAAACCACGCCGACACCGACGGACAGCATCGGAAACCATATTTTGCCGACCGCCTGCAATAGCGCATTGGTCGTCGAAACGACCGCCATAAAGACGATGCCGACTGCGAGGATCATCAGCGTTCCCGACGAAACCGCGAGCGCATCGATACGGGTATATTGATTGAGCGCACCGCTGTAGAGCAAGGTCAGGCAGGACGGTGCGGATGCAACGAGAAACGCCGCGCTGGGCAAACCGATGATCGCGCTGATGCGGATCGACTGCTCGATGCTTTTATTGGCGCCTGCAATATCCTTGACGGACAATGCCGCAGACACCAGCGGCAAAACGCTGATTGCGATCGGATACACCAGTGTCGACGGAATCAGATCAGAGATCGCGGTGGAGTACGAGGTGTATGCGGTATACATATCCTCTGCCGCCGCTTCCGCAACACCGCCCAACATCAGGCATTTTTTGATCAGAACGGTATCGATAAAGGTTGAAAGATACAACGCTGACGAGGTGATCGTCGCAGGAAGAGCGATGATCAGAATGCGTTTGGTGAGCGGCGAAATTGCTTCCGCATCATGGTCCGTCCCCGCGGGGCGTTTTTTGCGCGTAAAGGCGCGGTAGACAAACAAAAGCAGCATTTCTGCCATCATACCGACCGTAATGCCGCTGACGGCACACGCCGCCTGCATTGCCGCATCCCAACCGATATGCTTTGCCCACAGCGTCGCACCCAGGCCCATTCCCATTTTGAACACCGCCTCGATCAACTGACCGATCGCGGTGGGATACATGTTATGAAGTCCTTGGTAATAGCCGCGGAACGCAGAGCAAACGCAAACGAACAGCAAGGTCGGCGCAATGACATACGCCGCAGTCACGCTTTCTGCATGTCCCGTCACGGCAAAAAACGGCTTGGCAAATACGATCATTGCCGCCGAGGCGATGACGCCGATGAGCGTAAACACGGTCAGCGACACACGGAAAATGCGTTGCACCTCGCGTTCCCTGCCGCGTTTTGCAGAAGCGGCGATCAAGCGGCTGATCGCAACGGGAAGTCCGCTGGTCGACACCATATACAGCATGGCGTACAAAGAGTATGCGGCGCTGAAGATGCCCATGTGGCTTCCCAAAATATTGGCAAGCGGAATCTTAAACAGTACGCCGATAATTTTGACGACAAAGCTGGAGATCGAAATGATACCCGCCTCGACCAAAAAGCTTTTATTCTTTTTTGTGTTTTGGGTCTGTTCCATATTACTTGATATACGTTTTGAAAAACTCATCGATTTCCGAACGTCGGATGCCGTGATCGGCATCGAGATATTCGTACGGATATTTGGGGAACGCGATGCGGCAGATCTCGTCCTTTGAGGGAGAAACCAGCTTGGTGATCGAGCCCGCACCGCATGCAAACACGGTGGAATATTCCTCCATCATCAGCACATTGTAGAGATTTTCCTTGCCTGCTTTTGCGTAGCCGACGTTCTCTGCGTTGCCGATGATGTTTTTTTGGCGGTAGAGATAATAAGGCATCCATGCGTCTTTGGTAAGCGTTTGGTAGGCATAGTCGACGCAGTCGCGTGCCAAAGCACCTGCGGGGTCGTACATGCCGCCTTCCCAAAAGCGCAGCGATGCGGATTTTTTGACGCTCAGCGTATGCACGGTGATGTTGTCAAAGCCGATGTGCATGACATCCGCAAGGCTTTTTTGAAATTGCTCCATATTGTCGCCCGGCAAACCCGCAATCAAATCGGCATTGACGGAGTCAAACCCGATCCGCATGGCTTTGCCTGCAATGTCAAAAAACTGTGCGACGGTATGCTTTCTGCCGATGCGTTGTAACACAGCGTCATCCGTCGTCTGCGGATTGATGCTGATACGGCTGACCCCGTGCGCTTTCAGCAACGCAAGCTTTTGTTCCGTCACGGTATCGGGTCTGCCTGCCTCAAACGAAAACTCCAACAGGTGCTCTGTCGGCAGATGCGCGGAAATACATTCCAGCAGATCGGCAAGCTGTTCTTCGTTTAAGATCGACGGTGTTCCGCCGCCGATATACACAGCGCGCAAACGCAAGCCGAGTTCTCGGATCGTCGCACAGGTAAGAATAAAATCTCTTTTCAGCCGTTCCAGATAGGTCGGAATCAGTCCAAACAACCGCGGTGTTGCAACCGACACAAACGAGCAGTAGTCGCATTTGGTCGGGCAGAACGGGATCGAAAGGTACAATCCGCAGTCAAACTCGCCGATTTCCGTGAGCATTTGGTTTTCCAACGACGCGGTCTCGACGGCTAATTTTGCCTTTTGCGGATGGACGTCATAGTCGTCGGTAAACAGCTTTTGCACCGTTTTTGCGCTGTACCCGCGGTCAAGGTAGTATTTGGCTCGTTTGACGGGGCGAAGTCCCAGCAGATATCCCCACGGAAGCGCAAAGCCGAAAAGAGATTCTCCCGCTTGCAGATACGCTTTGCCGAGCGCCATGGACGCAAAGTCCGTATCAACCATCCCGACCTGCGGGACATAGCCGGTTGTGTCAAACGTTCCGACAGCCTCACGCCCGCCGAGCGTCAGCACTGTACGGCAAAAGAAGCCGTTTTCATGCTGCTCGAGCAGAAAATACGCGCTGTTTTCGTCCGACGCATCCGCAGAGAATTTCTCGCCCGGAAAATACAGCAAGCAAAGCGTCTGGAAATAATAATCGTTCAGGTACGGTGTTTTGTTTTCGATGATCAGTTTCATTTCTTTAACAGCTCCGCTGTGTCAATGACGAGATTGACGGGTCCGTCTAATTCGGCACTGATCTGCATATCTGCCCCGAAGATGCCGCGTTTGACGGGAACAGTTTCTGCAACCGCGTCGCAAAAAGCATCGTACATCGGGCTTGCAATCTCCGGTCTTGCGGCGTGTGTGCAGTCAGGTCGGAATCCCCTTTGCACACGTCCCAACAGGGTGAAGTTGGAGATCAGCATCATCTCACCGCCGACATCGGTCGTCGAAAGTGACAGCTTGCCCTCTCCATTTTCAAAAATACGCAGACCCGCAAGCTTATAGCTTCCCTTTTGCAGATCCTCTTGCGTGTCGCAGTCCGCAATCCCGACAAAAGCGAGAATGCCGCGCCCGATTTCGGACACGACCTTCCCCTCGACGGTACAAACGGCGCGGTGCACGCGTTGTACAACTATTTTCATGAATGTGATAACCTTTCTTATCCGTTGCCTCTGGTAACGTCATAGACGTTTTTGAGTTTGCGGAGTGCGGAAATAATATTGTTTGCGTGATCCGCATCACTGCATCGGATACCGAAATTGAGAACGATGGAATCTGCGTTTTCCTTGGTGGAAACAGAACTGATCTCCACTTTCATATCGCGCAGAGCGACCGAAATCTCGGCAATGATGCTCGGCGTATAGGTCGCAAACACATTGAGGTGCACTTCAAATCCGCCCAATGAGCGCTTTTCGGCACGTGCGGTCCACGATGCGGTCACCCAGCGGTCGCGGTCCTCGGCGCGTTTCAAGCCGCTTTGCACGTTGATGCAGTCGTATTTGTGAATCGAAATGCCGTAGCCCTTGGTGATAAATCCGATGATACGGTCACCGGGAAGCGGCGAACAACATTTGGCAAATTTGACCGCACATCCTTCGACATTGTCGACGATGACGCTCTCGGAGGATTTTTTGTTTTTGCGGTCTTCCC
>JAFQII010000012.1 GCA_017397605.1 Clostridia bacterium | reverse complement strand
CTGCATCAGTACGGGGCAGGAAGCCTGCGCGTCACCGATCAAGTCCTCGCGGACGATGACCAGCGTCATGCCGGACGGGCCCATGTTCTTCTGCGCGCCTGCGTAGATGAGTCCGTAATCGGATACGTTGATCGGCTTGGACAGAATGCCCGAGGACATATCCGCAACCAGCGGAATGTCGCCCGTCTGCGGAACGTAGGGGTACACCGTACCAAAAATCGTGTTGTTGTAGCAGATGTGCACGTAGTCGGAGTCTTTGTTGAACTCGGTGACGTAAGGCACGTATGCAAAGTTGCGATCCTTGGAGGAAGCCAGCACGCGGACCTCGCCGTAACGCTCTGCTTCTTTTGCGGCTTTGCCCGAGAACTGACCGCTGACGATGTAGTCAGCCTTGCCGTTTTTGGTCATCAGGTTGAGCGGAACAGCGGAGAACTGCGTCGTCGCGCCGCCCTGCAAAAACAGAACCTTGTAGTTTTCGGGAATGTTCATCAGCTTGCGAAGATCGGCTTCGGTCTGATCGATGATCTGCTGGTAAACAGCGGATCTGTGGCTCATCTCCATAACGGACATTCCGCTTCCGTTATAATTGGTCATCTCGCTTGCGGCGCGCTCCAGCACGGAGATCGGCAGCATCGAGGGGCCTGCGGAGAAATTGAAAATGCGGTCCAAAGAAATAACCCTCTTTCTTTATTTTGTGTGTTTTGGTTATGCATCCATAACCTTTAGTTTATAATACCTCAAATGAGCCGTAAAGTCAATAGGATATAGAATTTTCTGTTGACAAACGGGGCTTTTTTTGATAGAATATTTAGGATAAAATCGGTAAATTTTTGTGAGAATTTTTAAATTGAGGTAACGTATGGGAAATAAAGTCGGATTTGGCATCATCGGATGCGGTGTGATCGCGGATTTTCATGCCAATGCGCTGTTTGGACTGCCGGATGATGCGGTGCTGATCGGCGTTGCGGACGCGAGATATGAGTCGGCGGTGCGGTTTGCCGCCGCCAAGGGCGTGCGCGCTTTTGCAACTGTGGACGAAATGCTTGCATGCAAGGAGATCGACGTGGTGACGATCTGTACGCCGAGCGGTTTCCACGCGGACGTGGCGGTCAAGGCGGCAAACGCAGGCAAGCATATTATATGCGAAAAACCCATGGCGATTACGACCGAACAACT
This sequence comes from Clostridia bacterium, assembly GCA_017397605.1. Classification (GTDB taxonomy): domain Bacteria; phylum Bacillota; class Clostridia; order Oscillospirales; family CAG-382; genus Coliplasma. The sequence goes on along the minus strand of JAFQII010000012.1, from coordinate 6,138 downwards.
CGAGCGTATGACCGAAGCCTGCGAGCGCAACGGCGTTTTGCTGTCGTCCATCGCGCAGGCGCGCTTTACCGACGGCGTGCAGATGGCAAAGCAGGCGGTGGAAAACGGCTCGCTCGGCAGATTGGTCTGCGCGGACGTGTATATGAAATTCAACCGCACGCAAGAATATTACAACTCGAGCGCCTGGAGAGGCACCAAGGCCGTCGACGGCGGCGGTGCGTTGATGAACCAGGGCATCCACGGCGTCGACCTGCTTTTGTACCTCGCAGGGGATGTCAAGAGCGTGTACGCGGTCGCCAAGACGCTTGCGCGCGATATTGAGGTGGAGGACACACTTTCCGCCGTGCTGGAATTTAAGTCGGGCGCGACGGGCGTGATTCAGGCGACCACGTCGGTTTATCCTGGTTACCCGAGACGTCTGGATCTCAACGGCACCAACGGCTCGATCACGATTGAGGAAGGCTCGTTGGTCAAGTGGGATATCCAAAACGACGCAAGGCAGGACATCGTGCTGCAGTCGACGCAGTATTCGTCTGCTTCGGTTCCCACCGCGATCTCCGTCGACAACCACCGCAAGCAGTTTGCCGACGTGATCCGCGCCCTCGGCACGGGCACCAAACCGCTCATCGACATCTACGAGGGCAGACGCCCTGTCGACCTCATCCTGGCAATCTACAAATCCGCCGAGGAACATAGGGTTATTGATCTGTAAACAAAAAGGACAGATTTACCTACCGCCGGAAAAGACAGAAATCTCAGAATGATGTTCTGAGGTTTCTGCGATATAACTATGGAATAAGAATTTGACGCTACTATGTTAAAATATGGGGTGGCTTAACAGTCCATTGACAGAAAATACATGGTCCTGTATAATAGTAGGCGGAGGTAGTCAAATATGACAGATAAAAAAACGTTCGGTTCATTTATAAGAATCAAACGAACCGAGAAAAACTATTCACAAAAAGATTTGGCAGAACTGCTGTTTGTTACCGAGAGTGCAGTGAGCAAATGGGAGCGAGGTGTGTCCTATCCCGACATCACTTTGATTTCTGATATTTGTCGTGTACTTGATATAAGCGAACACGAATTGATTACCGCTTCGACCGACACGGACACAAGGAAGATGAAGAACGAGGCGCGAAAATTTCGTATGGTCCGCGGTACCTGGTTTTGGGTTCCGACCATATCATATGCGGTCGCACTCTTGACTTGTTTTATTTGCAACCTTGCCGTAAATCACACCCTCTCCTGGTTCTTTATCGTATTGACCGCACTGATTTGTGCATACGCCTTTATCCCGACCTTTACCTTCTTTTTCAATTCCAAAAAGCTACTTGCTTTTTCTGTTTCGACGTATCTTTCGATTTGTCTGCTTTTATTTGCCTGCGCAGTATATACGAATGGATTATCTTGGTTTTTAACGGCTTGTATCGGTGTTTTGATCGGTTATGAGGTTATCTTTGTGCCTATTTTTTTATCTCGGACAAAGATTTCCCGCTTCAAGTTTATAATTTCGTTTACAGCGGCTTGCGTTTTAACGATTTTACTTCTGCTGAATATTCACATTTGGAATTCCTTCAGAGTCGCTCCCGCGATATTGATCACGTGTTATGCTTTCATTCCTGCGATCATTTGCGCCGTCATTTGTGCGCTTCGCTTTGATGCGTTTCTCAAAACGGGCATTTGTATCGCTTTCAGCACGGTTGTGTATTATTTCACGAATTACGTTGTGGATAAATTATTTGGTACAAATAACAGCTCCTATCAGGTGAATTTTAACGATTGGCAGCAATGCTCAAATGGAAATGTTCACTTTATATGTTTCATATCGCTTTTGTCCATAAGCGTTCTTTTTCTTGGAGTGGGTATTTTTAGACTTTGCAACAAGAACGGCCGATAAATTCCTGTTTATCAAAAAGTGTTAGTATACGAATTACGAAAAGGCTCTTTATACAAGGGAGCCTTTTTTATGTTCCTCTATAAACTTGTCAATTTTCCTGACAAGCAATGCATTTATGGACACAAATGCAAAAACGGCATGCCTCTTTTAAGATATGCCGTATTTCTATATCTGTGCGAGCTTTCTGTTTTCCCCGAAAACGATAGTTTTCGGCAATCAATTTTTGAGGATAGCCAAGGGATTTTAAAAGGGGGCGGCGCCCCCTTTGATTGCTTTATATCAACAACAGCATCACGATCAATCCGATCGGAATCACCAGATACGCTTTGCCGAGATGGCGCGAAAGGCGGTTGACCAAAAGCGCGTAGCCGACGGCAAGCAAAAGCCTGCAGAAAGCGGACAACGCAAATGCACCCCACAGCGGAACGGATATGTTCAGCATTGCCGATGCGGAAAACGATGCGTCCGAAAGCGGAAACGCCCCGTGCAAAGCGATCGTGTCGGCGGCAAAAAATAACAGACAAACTGCCATGCTCACCATAAGCGCAACCAAACGCTTTGCACCGTGAACCGCACGCATGCCGCGCACGGTTACGCGTGCGGTGCGGTCAAAGCCGTGTGCGTATTCCATCGCATAACTGCCGCAGAAAAACAACAGCAAAAAGGCGTATAACAGCGGGTCGCCGCCCGTTTCAAAAAACGTCAGCCAGCCCGTATCGTACTGCAAAAAGGCGGTCTGCCCGCGTGCCGATGCCGCGTCGATACTGCCGCATTGCAGGGACAGCTTGCCGTAAATGTAATTGTCGGTCAGCGCGGCTTCGTATGCATTGCGTTTTTGCATGTATTCGTCTTGGGAGATCGATCCGTTTTGAAACGCCGTGCGCACACGGTCAAACTCCGTGATGATCTGCTCGCTTTCGGTCAGCTTTTGCGTAATCAGCGCGCGCTTTTCGTCGGTCAGTTCACCGCGCAATTCGTTGCAAACCGTTTGGTATTGCTGTTCCGTCGGATCGCAAAACGGCGCGTTGACGTGCGTCCATACCGCTTTGAACGCGAGCATTGCGAGGCAAAGCGCGAGCAGACGCGACTTGATCAACTGCTTGTTCCATTCGGCGGCAAGTAAGGTTCTGCGGCGCGGCGTTCTATGCGGGAGAACGCGGTGCAAGCGCTCTCGGACGTGCGCGGCTGTCTCCACGGCACGGCGTTCCAACGCGGACAAACGGTTTTGCGTCAGGTTTCTGCCTGCAAACGCGAAAAACAGCACCGCGAGCAACACGCATGCAAACAGCAAAACGACTGCCGAAACAAGCAAAAGCGGCACGGAATGCCCAAAAACCGAAACCGAACGGTAACGCTCCCAAAATGCGTCGGTGATGCAAAGCGAATACGGATTGATCAGCGCAAGCGCGCTGTCCGAGCCTGCAAACGCGTAGCCGACCGCAAGCACGCCTGCGGACAAACAAAACGAAAGCAAATAGCTTTTGCAAAGCGATGCCGTCCATCCGCAAAAAAGCATGAGCCCAAACGCGACAAGCGATTTGACCGCAACGGACAGCAGCAAATATGAAAAATGTTGATATCATAGGGACAAAACAAAAACTCCTGCACCGAGCAGAGCGGCACGAACGGGGAAGACAAGCCGTAACGAACGGCAATGCCGATCAGCGGTACGGCGGTAAAGAGAACCGCAAACAGAAAAGAGGATGCACCAAAAACCCACACTTTTGTGCGTTTGCTTGCGTTTCCGCGCGGCGTGATGCATAACAGCGTGTCCGTGCGGTGGTCTTTTTCCGTCATAGTCAGGACGATGCCCGTCAGAGCGGCAAGCAACAGCAACAGCAGATCGTCCGCAGACAGCGAAAAGAATGCGTCCCAGCCGCGCACATCCTGAGGTGCAACGCCGCGTTCCAAAAGCGCGCTGTAACGTTCGATCAGATCGTTTTGATACCGCACGATATAGCTGTTCTCGCCTGCCGTATAGGTGTAGTCGGCTTTGTTGTTTTCGGCAAGGCGGATGACATAGGCGATCTCGCCCGCGTAAGCATCTCGGTACGCCTGCTGTTCCTCAGGTGTCGGCGCGGGAACGTTTCCGAGCAGAGCAACCAAAAAGCAAAGTGCGAGCAATCCGATGCAAAGCCTGCAAAAACCGCTTGCGGAAAGCAGTTTTTTGCACTCGAAACGAAACAGCCTCATAGCAAGTCACCAAAAAAAGCGAGGTAGCGCTCTTCCAACGGCTGCGTGCTGTTTTCCTGCACCGTAGCGACGCCCTTTTTCATAAAAATGATCTCGCGCGCAATGCTTTCCACGTCGGAGACGATGTGCGTCGCCCACAAAACGGTCTTGCGTTCTCCCAGTTCGGCGACAAAACGGCGCAACGCGACGCGTTGCATGGGGTCAAGTCCCGCCGTCGGCTCGTCCAAAATCAATAATTCGGGGTCGCCCAATACGGCAGAGCACAGCGAAAGGCGTTGCTTCATACCGCCCGACAACGCAGAGATTTTGCGGTCGCCCACATCGGACAGCTCGACACGCTCCAACAGCCTGCCGATTTCCCGTCCGCCGTCGTCGGGCAGATCCTTGAGCGCCGAGACGTAGTGCAAAAATTCAAGCACCGAAAAAGACGGATACATCGCAGGGTACTGCGGCATGTAGCCGAACCGTCTGTAAAAATGCTCGCGCTTGGCACCGAGCGCTTCACCGTGAAACAGAACCTCGCCCGAGGACGGTTTCAATAACCCCGCAATGATGTTCATCAGCGTGGATTTGCCGCTTCCGTTGGGGCCAAGCAGGGCATAGACGCCGTGTTCCATCGAAAAAGATACGCCGCCAAGGGCTTGCACCTTGCCGTATTGCTTGGAAATATTTTTGAGTTCAAGAACGTGTTTCAATGCTTGCCACCTTCCACTCGCCCGTTTTGAGATTGATCAGCATGTAGACGTTGTCTCCGCGTTTGATCTTTTCGGGGTCACAATCGTCGGCAGAAACGTAGTCAAACAGCATGACTGCGATCCAGTCGCCCACGCCCGTTTTGCCGCCCAAGATATTGTGCGAAACCGTCAGCGCGTAGGAAGTGTCACTGAAATCGCACAGCACGCGCTCGTCCGTTCCGTCGCTGTTGCAGATGTACAGCTTTCCGCCGTACTTGTCATACTGCTCGTTCCACGAGCCGTTCTCGCCGTTTTGGATCTTGCCGAGATAGCGCGGCGTTTCCAATTTGCCGTAGATCACCTTGTCGCCGTACAGAATCGGCGCGCTTGCCGCGTCCTCGGTGACCGTCACGCGTTCGCCGGTCTCGCGGTCTACGCGGATGATGCAAAAACACATCTGCTTGTACCCGTCATACCCCTTGATCTCGCTTGATTCCATTTCGTAAAAGTATTTGTCCCGTGTGAGGTTGGGGGAGTAACCGCGGTCATTTTCACGGCGGTTTTGAAAATCGGGATCGGTGGAATACCACGTGTCTCCGTGCCAGTAGACGCGTCCGTCCTTGACAAGCAGACAGACCTGCTCCGTTTCAAACGGCTCGTCGTGCAATTGCACCGTTTTTCCGCTTTCGGTGTCGTAACGGTACACGCTGTAGCAGTTGTTTCCGTCCTCATCGACGGTGGTCCGGTTGAAGAACACATAGCCTTCCCCCGCAAAAAAGCCGAACAAACTGCCGTATTCTGCACGGTATAGTTCTTGGAACTCGCCGTTTTTGAGATCGTAACGGCAGAGAGAAGACGCTTCGCCGAGTGCGTAATTGACTTTTTGATAATACAGATACTGCCCGTCAAATTGGATGTTCTCCACGCCGTACAGCGGACATGTTTCGTCCGCATGGCGGCAGAGCGGATCGGGACAAACGGGCGTGACGGACGCGGAATGCGGGCTGATTCTGTGCAGAACACCGCCGATCTGCGTGTATAAATACGGGTCGCTGTAACCCAAAGCTGTGCCGCCCGCATCACCGTCCTGCTTGTCGCAAGAACCGCAGAGCAACACCGTGACGCATATCAATAACAAACAAAATAGCCGCTTCATAGCTCAAAAACTCCCGTTTTTCTTTCAGTATAACATGTGCGCACATGGATTGCAAGAGCGGTGCTTGAGTTTTGCAAAATTTTATATTTCAAAAAAGCACGCAACGTATATCTGTGCGTGCTTTTGCTTTCCCCGAAAACGACAGTTTTCGGCAATCAATTTTTGAGGATAGCCAAGGGATTTTAAAAGGGGGCGGCGCCCCCTTTGATTGCTTT
>JAFQII010000011.1 GCA_017397605.1 Clostridia bacterium | reverse complement strand
TGAAAAATGGTCGGGCTATCAAGCCAGTGTCAACGCGCAAAGAGTCAAATTTGCAAGACTCAACCAATATCTCGGCCTGATTCCGCAGCTCGTTTCTTCTTTGACGGGAACGGCGGTTCTGATCATCGGCGTGTTCCTGACCATCAACGGTGCGTTTACCGTCGGTATGGTCATGGCTTTCCAAGGCTTTTTGAACGCATTTCTCTCCCCTGCGCAGCAATTGATCTCCGCAAGCCAGATCATGCAGGAAATGCGCACCGAAATGGAGCGCATCGAGGATGTCATGGAGTATCCCGCCGATGTCGTCTGTCAAAACGACAGCTTTGACGAAGATGCGGAATACGACAAGCTCTCGGGCAACGTAGAGCTGAAAAATGTCACATTTGGCTACTCCCGTCTTGCAGAGCCTTTGATCAAGGATTTCAACCTCACGCTCAAGCCCGGCAGCCGTGTCGCATTTGTCGGTACCTCGGGATGCGGAAAATCCACGCTTTCCAAGCTGATCTCAGGACTGTATCAGCCGTGGAGCGGCGAGATCCTGTTTGACGGAAAGCCGATGACACAAATCGACCGCAGTGTATTTACCGGATCGCTGGCGGTCGTCGATCAGGATATCATTCTGTTTGAAGACACGATTGCAAACAATATCAAAATGTGGGATACCTCGATCGAGGACTTTGAAATGATTATGGCAGCACGCGACGCACAACTCCACGAGGATATCATGCAGCGCGACGGCGGCTACAACTATAAGATTATTGAAGGCGGCAAGGACTTTTCGGGCGGTCAGCGCCAGAGAATGGAAATTGCACGCGTACTTGCGCAGGATCCCACGATCATCATTCTGGACGAAGCCACCTCCGCACTGGATGCCAAAACGGAGTACGAGGTTGTCAAATCCATCAAGGACCGCGGCATCACCTGCATCGTGGTCGCACACCGCCTCTCCACGATCCGCGACTGCGACGAAATCATCGTGATGGATCACGGCAACGTCGTCGAACGCGGCACGCACGACGAGCTGTACGCGCTGGGCGGATTCTATACACAGCTTGTTACCAGCGACTGACGGAAAGGAGTGCTATCATGGGTTGGTTTGACGAACAAATCAAACAAAGAAAAAAGAACGACGACGCCGTTTTGGAAGAAGCGTTTGTCGGAATTGCCGATGCGGTGCTCGGCACCAAGATATCCTCCGCCTATGTCAGCGACGAAGAAAAAGCAGAGGGCGCAATCGGCGAAATCCTCAAGTTTTATAAGGCGAAGCCCCGTGAGATCCCCGATTCTGTCAAAGGGCTCAACGACCGATTGGAGTATCTCCTGCGCCCGTACGGCATCATGCGCCGCAATGTCAACCTCGAAAAAGGCTGGTATCAAGACGCAATCGGTGCAATGCTCGCCACGCGCAAGGACAACGGCAGTGTGGTTGCGCTGATCCCCAAGGGACTTTCGGGATACACATTTTTTGACACCGAGACCGGCAAATGGGTCAAGGTGAACAAGAAAAACCAAGCGCTTTTCGAGGACGAGGGCATCTGCTTTTACAAGCCTTTTCCGCTGGGGAAACTGACGCTCGCCTCTCTGGCGAAATACATCCTCGACTGTCTGTCTGCCGCGGATATCGTGCTTGTTGTGCTTGCAACGCTTGCCGTTTCCGCCATCGGACTTCTGGCGCCCAAGCTGAACAATCTGCTGTTTGGCACCGTTGTGCAAAGCCAAAACATTCGGTTGCTGTTTGCAATCACCGTATTTATGGTCTGCGTCAGTATCAGCACGATTCTGATCCGATCGATCAGCAGTTTGCTGTCTTCCAGAATTGACACAAAGCTGAATCTTTCCGTAGAGGCGGCAACCATGATGCGTGTGCTGTCGCTTCCCGCCGACTTTTTCAAAAAATACAGCGCGGGCGAGCTTTCCAGCCGTGCACAAAACATTCAATCCCTGTGTTCGATGCTGGTTTCCGCCGTCCTGGGAACAGGTCTGACTTCCCTGTTCTCCTTGATGTACATCTCACAGATCTTTGCGTATGCGCCCATGCTGGTCGTGCCCGCACTGATCATCATTCTCGCAACGATCGCGTTTTCGCTGTTTACGACCTTCTACCAGATGCACTACACCAAAAAGCGCATGGAGCTTTCCGCAAAAGAAAACGGTATGAGCTACGCGCTGATCTCCGGTGTGCAAAAGATCAAGCTCTCCGGCGCGGAAAAGCGCGCTTATGCAAGATGGTCCAAGCTTTTTGCCAAGCAAGTGGAAATGACGTACAATCCGCCGATGTTTTTGCGTGCCAACGGCGCTTTCAGCTCTGTCATTTCGATGACCGGTATGATCGTCATGTACTACATGTCGATCAAGAGCGGCGTCTCGGTTGCCGATTACTACGCATTTACTACCGCATACGGCATGGTCTCGGGTGCGTTTATGTCCTTGGCGGGAATCACGACGACGGTCGCGCAGTTTAAGCCGATCATCGAAATGGCAAAACCGATCATGGAGACCATCCCGGAGGTATCCGAGGGCAAGCTGGTTGTCGACAGACTCTCGGGCGGTATTGAGCTCAACAACATCTCGTTTCGCTACAACGAAAACATGCCTCTCGTGATCGATGATTTGTCCCTCAAGATCCGCCCCGGCCAGTATGTCGCAATCGTCGGTTCGACGGGCTGCGGAAAATCAACGCTCATGCGTATCATGCTCGGCTTTGAAAAACCGCAGAAAGGCGCGGTCTACTACGACGGCAAGGATCTGTCCACCATGGATCTCAAGTCCCTGCGCCGCAAGATCGGCGTGGTCATGCAAAACGGCAAACTGTTCCAGGGCGATATCTTCTCCAACATCGTCATTTCCGCACCGCAGTTGACCATGGAAGAAGCATGGGCGGCGGCAGAAATGGCAGGCATCGACGAGGATATCCGCCGCATGCCGATGGGCATGCATACGATCATCTCCGAAGGCTCGGGCGGTATTTCGGGCGGACAGCGCCAGCGCTTGATGATTGCAAGAGCGATCGCGCCCAAGCCGCGCATTCTGATGTTTGACGAAGCGACGAGCGCGTTGGATAACCTCACACAAAAAATCGTTTCCGACTCTCTCGACAAGCTCAAATGCACCCGCATCGTCATCGCACACCGCTTGTCCACGATCAAGCAGTGCGACCGCATCGTCTACCTCGAAAAGGGCAAGATCATCGAGGATGGTTCCTACGACGAGCTAATCGCCCAAAACGGCAAGTTTGCCGAGCTGGTGGAGCGTCAGAGACCGGACGTTTCGACAGCTGCAAAATAAATTTGCAATTTTTGGGATTTTTCATTATCCCTTTTGCAAATTTTTACGTATCAATAGGCAAAGAGAAAAACACTTGAAAGGAAGAGGATTATGAAAAACCTGACCCCCGAACTGATCGAAAAGGCCAGAGCCGCAAAGAATGCCGAGGAACTTTTGACTCTGGCAAAAGAAAACAATGTAGAGATGACTGAAGAAAGTGCGAAAGCGTATTTTGAGCAACTTCATCCCGCTTCGGGCGAACTTTCCGATGATGAACTCAATGACGTTTCCGGCGGCGGATGCCACACAAGCGACGGCAGACTGGTCGTAACGGTCGGGCATATCTGTGAGTACTGGCAGTGCAAGAATTGCTCGGATCACGGATATGGCTTCGGCGACCGAAACAATATGGACGTACATACTTGTCCCGATATGTGCGGCGGCGGTAAGGTGTTCGCTTGCTGCGATACTTGTTCCCGCTGCAGCTATGAAAAGGGCTTGTGGCTGTGCAATCTCAAATTTATCTGAGGAGAACCGAAATGACAAACTTCACCCCCGAAATGATCGAAAAGGCGAGAGCCGCAAAAAGTGCCGAGGAGCTTCTTGCTCTTGCAAAAGAAAACGGCGCAGAAGAAATGACTGAGGAAAGCGCCAAGGCGTATTTCGAGCAGCTCCACCCCGCATCCGGTGAGCTTTCCGACAACGAGCTCGATAACGTATCGGGCGGCGGATGCGAAACTTCCGACGGTTATACCATCGTCACAAGCGAGAAACAATGCTTTACCGGACAGTATTCGCCCAATTATGTGATTTACTATAAGGGGACAGCATGGGAACAAAGCAAATGGAACAATGAGTCCGATATGGGCTTGAGAAAACTGTGGTTTGCAAATTGCAGCGGTGCCAACAGATGCGGAAACTGCATCCATTTGGAGTTTAAGGGCGGTACCGGATACTGTAGCAAATCCTGACAAGCAGAAAGGCAAAACGATACGATGACTTTTTCACAACACCTGATCGAGCAAGCCAAAAGCGCCAAAAGTTCCGGCGAGTTGCTTGACATGGCAAAAGACAACGGCGTGGAATTGACCGCCGACGAAGCGCAAGCATACTTTGCGCAACTTCATCCCGCGTCCGCGGAGCTGGATGACGATGAACTGGACAATGTTGCGGGCGGCGGATGCAGCAAGAGCAACGGCAGCAAGCCAGCAGAGCCGACGACAGCCACCGTATATTGCATGGGATGCGGCCAGACCGTTCAAATTGACCGACGTCCTCCCGATGAGGATATCGACAGTTATTTCGGCGTTTGCCCCGTTTGCGGCAAGGTTCACTTTAACCTGTGAAAATCATCCCTCTTCATCCAAAGGAGTACTGTCATGCAACAGGATGATCACCGCGCCGGAATCAAGCAACTGTTTGATGCCCAGCGCTTTTACCGCAACCGTCGGCTGCAAGCATTGATCGAAGACGCCGAAAACCGTTACGGCAAACCGCTGTCCGACGAAGAGCTCTCGCTTGTCAATGCCGCAGGCGAGGCTGATGCGTTTCGTTCCATAGGCAACACACCCCGAGAGGAGATGCCAGAATGAACGGTATCTCTTTCTCGGCAGATGAAAAAAGCAAGATCTACACCGATTTTTATCCAAAAGTAAACGCTTACGTCAGGGGAAAGATCGCAGATCCTCACGAGGCGGAGGACATTGTGTCTTCCGTCTTTTTGAGGGTGTACGAGAAGCTTGACAGCTACGATCCCTCGCGCGCTTCGCTTTCGACCTGGATTTATACCATTTCGCACAACACCGTGGTTGATTATTTCCGCAAGCGCAGAGTACATACTCAATACGCAGAATATATGGATGCGGATTTGCATGAAATCGCGGACGATACCGCACCCGACAACGAGCTTTTGGAGCAGCTTGCCGATGCACTTTCCGCACTCGGGCAAAAAGAGCGCGATCTGATCGTGCTTCATTATTACAAGGGTTATACGCTCAAGGTTATCGCGGAAATGATGGGCATGTCCTATGCCAATGCCAAGGTCATTCATACCAAAGCGCTTGCCAATCTGCGCGGGCGTATGTAAAAGGGGATTTCCATGTACTGTATTTTAAACCCCAATATCGCACTGCGCTCCTGGTGGCGCGTGCCGTACGCGTACTACGCCAAAGGTGTGCGCGACGCAAAAAAGCTGACCAAAGAAGAATACGAGCTGTTATCCCTTTGCGACGGACACACGGAGCTTGCAGACAGCAAGCTTTTGGAGTCCTTGATCAAAAGAGGATTTGCGTCCGTATGCCAAAAGGACGAGCACATCCTCTCTCCGTGGCAAAACCGCATTTGCGACAACCGCTATTTCCCCGCGCTCAACTGGATGATCACCGGCAGATGCAATTACAACTGCCTGCATTGCTTTAATGCATCGGATAACGCACCGCTGATGAGCGAGTTTTCGCTTGCGGAAGCAGAAAAGCTGTTGGACGAAGCGGAAGCATGCGGAATCAACGCTTTTACGATCACGGGCGGCGAACCGATGTGCCACAAGCAGTTTTTTGAGATCATCGAGGGCATCTGCAAGCGCGGAATGTATGTTGAGGAACTTAACACCAACGGTTTCTATATCACCGAGGATGCAC
>JAFQII010000114.1 GCA_017397605.1 Clostridia bacterium | reverse complement strand
TGCCGATAAAACGGTACTGCACGTATTTTGCACACAAAGCACCTTCCAGCTCAAGCGTTGCGGCGACGGTGTTGGACTCGTCCGTATCGGTGTGGTTGGTTCTGCCTGCTTTGTACCAAGTCTTGCCGTCAACGGAGAGGCGGATCTCGATCATTTCGGGCGCGTCGATGCCTGCGGAAAGGTAGTATGCAGAGCCGACGTATGCCGTAAATTTGTCTACGTAATGCAGTCCGCCCAGATCGACCGTAACGGAGGAATAGCCGTGCGCGGTGTAGTCGGAGTGATTTTTGTTAAAGCCGATAAACGACGCATGGCCAAAGCTGCTGCCCTCGGGCGCAATCTCACCGTCGGTCATGGTTTTGCCGTTTTCGTCGGGATAGCTTGCTTCGCTGTTGCTGGGGTATAGGTCGGAAAGGGTATAGCCCTTGCCGAGCGTCACGTTTGCGTAATTGGGATCGTCTTTGATGATCAGCATTTCTTGCTTTTCCTCCTCGGATGTGGTTTCGATGATCTCGGAAGATGTTTGCTCGGTGCTCTGCGCCGCACTGCTTTCGGCGGGAACAGAGGAATCTGCATCCGGCGTATCGCATCCAAACAAGCCGAGCGGCAGGCATGTTACAAGAAGCAATGCCGCAAGAATGTACAAAACTGTCTTTTTCATAAAAAACTCCTTTTGACTGAGCGATATTTTCATTATACGCTTTTTGGCAGGGAAGTCAAGCCTTTTGCACGGACAAAACAAAAATCAAATGAAAAAAGTTCACAAAAAAATAATCAAACCGCATTGACGGAGGCTGTGTTCTGTGATATCATAAGGATACTATCAACAAGGGGAACAAAAGAATGAGATTTCAGGTAAAAGCTATATTGGGCGCAATCCTTTGCGCCGCGATGTTGTTTGCGGCAGGGTGCGGGGATGAGCCTGCCGGCGAGTCGTCTTCCGAAAGCGGTATGACCGTCTCGCAGACGTCTTCCGCCGCGGAGGAAAGCTCGGTGATTTCGGAGAGTTCTGCCGTCAGCAGTGAGGACTCGGTGATCGCGCTTCCGTCTGAGGACGGCTCGGGAACCGAGAGCTCGGAGGAAACAAGCAGCGAGGAAAGCTCCACGCCCGCGCCGCGTCCGATCTTCCGCGATGACGAAGAACCGCATCTTGAGGAGATCGTTCTGCCCGCAATTGAAGAAAAGGGCTTTGCACTTTTGCAAAGCAGACTGATGATAGAGCTGGGTGAGAAGATAAAGATTCCGTTTGAGTTTACACCGATCGGCACAACAAACAGAACGTTGACGTGGACGAGCACCAATACAAAAGCCGTCACGGTTGCAAATGACGGAACGTTGACTGCGGTCGGTACGGGAATCAGCTATATCCGCGCGACGACCTCTACGGGACGGTATTCCGAGTGCAAGGTGGAGGTTGTGGCGGAGCTGCCGCTTTCCGCATTGGCAAAACGCATCAAGGCTGTTGCGTCGGGTGAATTCGGCGGCAAGCATTTTGCGCTTTGTGACGTCGATCTGGACGGCGTGCAGGAGCTTATTGTCCGCACGACACCTGCAAAGGGGCTGCCTTCCGTCGGGATTTACGAAATCGAGGTTGAGCCTGTCGAAGAACCCGAAGAGCCGGACGTTTCCGAAGATTCACAAGAGCCCGAAGCTCCCATGCCCGAGGGTTGGGTGCTTGGCTTTGACACGGGCGACGATGAGGAATGGGCTGTCTGGGAACACAAGGACGGCACGAGATTCTTGCTCGTCTCGTTCTCGCAGAACCTTGAAAACGGTGATGTTCATCACGTCATGCTGGAGGTAAACCTCTCCGAGCCGCCTGCTCCTGAGACGGGAGAAGAGCCCGAGGAGCCTGTGTTGCAGTGCGTTTATATCCTCACACGCGAGGTGCACAACGGTGAAAGCCGCTATTTTGCGCAGATCGACGGCGCGTTTGCTGAGTGCGACAAGGACACCTATCAGTCGGTCAGAAGCGCATATTTCTCTGCAAATAAACAGCTCTCCGGCTATGCGCTTGAATGGGTAAGCGGAAATGATCCGAAAGAGATCGAAAACGAGCTTGAAGAACTCAGTTTTGCAAAAAAATAATCAGACAGCGCAAGGGAGCATTCCGTTTGGGATGCTCTCTTTTGGCGTTTTGCCAAAAATCGGACACAAAATTTGTCTTTTTCGTCAATTGACACCTTTGACGGAAAGCGGTATTATATAGGATAAGTAAAAATATCATCGAAAGGATTTTTTCACTATGAAGACAAGAATGCTTGCACTTCTTCTGTGTCTCGTGTTGGCGATCTGCCCCGTTTTGGCGGCATGCGGCGACGATACACCCGAAGAAAGCTCCACGGCAACCACCAGCAAAAATGAAAACAACAATGGCGAAACCTCTGAGGGCAATGAGCTCTATCAGGATGACAAGGGTCAGTACACGGCTGAAAAGCTTCTGCCTGAGTTCAATTTCTCCGAAAAAGAGTTCCGCGTTTGTGTTTACAACAACAATGTACAGGACACCTACTTCTCCGAGGAAGTTGAGCCCGACATGTACGACACGACCGACTCCGTTCTCAACGACGCGGTCAGAACCCGTAATGACCTGATCGAAGAAAACTACGGTGTCAAGATCGTTGCTTGCGCAGTTGATAACGTATATGAGGCCGTCAATCAGGACGTTACCACCGGTACGCAGCTGTATGACGCGGCGATGCCCTTTATGAGCGCGTGCACCACGCTCGCACAGAACGGCAGCTTGTATGACCTCACCGAGTTTGATGAGTACATCCATCTGGATGCTCCGTGGTGGGATCAGAACGCAAACGAGTCCCTTTCCATCGCAGGTAAGATCTACTTTACCACCGGCGATATCTCCATCATGCAGAAGATCGTTTCCACTGCGATTCTGTTCAACAAAACCATGTACAACGAGTACTGCGCAGACAAATACGGCAGCATGTATAATCTTGTCCGTGACTACAAGTGGACCATCGATGCGATGTATGAGATGGGTAAATCCGTTACGATCGAAAAAGACGGCGTTGACGGCATGACCTATGCTGACCAGTGGGGTATGGCAGGCACCAACAGCATCCTGAGCATGTACATGGGTGCAGGCTACGCACTGATTTCCAAGAACAACGACGATATCCCCGAGCTTGCTTTCGGCAGCGAGGCTTCTCTCGTTTATGCAGAAAAAGTTTTGGGCATCTTCCAGGATACCAGCTGGTTTATCAACACCCAGAAGGTTGAGGCTCCCGGTAAGAACGTTTGGGAGGCTGCAATGGGTATCTTCGGCGAACAGCGCGCTCTGTTCTATCCCGCGGCATTCTCCGCAGTCAAAAAGCTTCGTAACTTCGATGTTTCCGACGTAATGGGTATCATTCCTCAGCCTCTCGCACAGGAGGGCCAGGATAGCTACCACACGCCCAACGCGGCAAAATACGCATACGGTATCTGCATCCCCAGCGGCGTTCCGAATCCCGAATTCTCCGCATACATGATCGAGCTCATGGCGGCAGGCGGCAAGAACACCATCACGCCCGCTTACTACGAGATCACCCTGAAATCCCGTGATGCAAAAGACCCCGAGTCTGAGGAAATGCTCGACAAGTACATTTTTGCAAACCTTTCCTACGACCTTGGTCAGCTGTATGACTTCGGTACCGTTTCCAGCATGTTCGATGCTTTGATGTCCAGCGGCGACACCAACGTTGCTTCCAAGCTTGACTCCATCAGAGACTCGATCAATGCAAGCATCGACGACTATGTCGAAGCATATCAGATGAACGACTGATTTCGGACAATTCAAAAGACGCTTCACATCGCGTGAGGCGTCTTTTTTCTTGACAAGCATTCTGTTTTGGACTATAATAAAAGAAAACGACGACAAGGAGGAACTCTGCATGAGACTGGACGCACCGATCACGGCGATCAAAGGCATCGGCGAAGTCAAAAGCGCCGATTTTGCCAAGCGCGGTATTTTGACCGTGGGTGATTTGTTGGAGTTCTTTCCGCGTGGGTATGAGTACCGCGGGGATGTTGTCCCGCTTCGGGATTGCACCGACGGGGAGGTGCATGCCGTCGTTGTGCGCTGTACCAAAAATCCCGTCGTTGGCAGAACGAGAAGCGGCTTGGAGTTCTTTCGTATGTATGCCGAGGATGACTCGGCATCGCTGACGGTGACGTTTTTCGGCAGACGGTTTTTGATGGATCAGATCCGTGCGGGGCGTTCCTACCGTCTGTACGGCAGAATTACGATGGGCCTGTGCGGCGCGGAAGCGACCTCGCCCGAGATCGAACCGATTACGGCAGGAAAGCCCTTGCCTGACATTATTCCCGTCTATCCGCTATCGGGCGGGCTGACGCAAAAGGCGGTGCGCGGCGCGGTGGAGCAATGCCTCTCGCTTTGCGCAGGTTTTGCGGAGATTTTGCCCCAAGAAATACGGCAGGCGCACGGTTTGATGCCGCGGAGCGAAATGTTCAGACAGATGCACTGTCCCGAGAGCAAGGAACAGCTTGCGGTTGCAAAACGGACGGCGGCGTTTACAGAACTACTGGTGTTCCAGACAGCGCTTCGCTGTATGCTCAAGGCCAAGGACGGCGCGCATGCCGATGCACTGTGTGAAACGGATCGGGACAGCTTTTTGCAACAGCTGCCGTTTGCGCTTACGGGCGCGCAAACGCGTGCGATTGCGGAGATTAAAGCGGATCTGGCAAAGGACGTTCCCATGACGCGTTTGGTGCAGGGCGACGTCGGCAGCGGCAAAACGGTTGTCGCCGCTGCGGCGCTGGAGCTTTGCGCGCAAAACGGCAAGCAAGCCGTGATGCTTGCGCCGACCGAAATTTTGGCGGCACAGCATGCGGAAAAACTGTCCAAATGGTTTGAACCCATGGGCATCCGCTGTGCGCTTTTGACGGGCGGGCTGACCAAAAAACAAAAGAATGAGATCAAAAAAGCGTTGCTTGCGGGTGAAATCGACGTGCTGATCGGCACGCATGCGGTGTTGCAGGATGACGTGGAATTTGCCGGTCTCGGCTTGGTCGTCACGGACGAACAGCACCGTTTCGGCGTGCGCCAGCGTGCATTGCTGTTGGATAAAAGCGAGCAGGCAGGCGGCAAGCGTGCACATATGCTGGTCATGTCGGCAACGCCGATTCCGCGCTCGCTGTCGCTGATTCTGTACGGTGATCTGGACGTGACATTATTGGACGAGCTCCCGCCGGGCAGGCAGACGATCGATACGCTTGTTTTGACGCCCAAGGACCGAAACGGCATCTACGGCTCGATCAAGCGTCAGCTTTCCATGGGCGGGCAGGCATATATCATCTGTCCCTTGGTGGAAGAAAATGCAGAAGCGGAAGAAAAATCCCCCAAAAAAGCGGCGGAAACTTATTTTGCCGAATTGCAAAACGGCCCGTTTGCGGATATTCCGATGGGGCTCATTCACGGCAAGCTGACTCCGTCGCAAAAGGCGGGCGCGATGGATGCATTTGCAAGCGGACAGACAAAGATCCTGGTCTCCACCACCGTCATTGAGGTCGGTGTGGACGTGCCGAATGCCAACGTTATGCTGATCGAAAACGCGGAGTGCTTCGGCTTGTCACAGCTGCATCAGCTTCGCGGGCGCATCGGGCGCGGACAGCGCAAATCGTATTGCGTTTTGCTCAACGGAAGCGGCAAAGAGAATGAACGGCTTGCGATTATGAAAGAAACCTGCGACGGTTTTCGCATTGCCGAGGCGGATCTCGAGCAACGCGGGCCGGGCGACTTTTTCGGTGAGCGCCAAAGCGGCGAAATGGTGCTTCGCACCGCATCCTTGACGGACATGCCGCTGATCAAAGAAACCTCCCGCGCATTGGAGGGCATTTTGCCCCTTCTGCGCACAGAAGCATACAAACAGCTCTTTGCCGAGGCGGTACGCGTTGTCCGCCGCGCGGGGAGCGGAAAGACGATCAATTGAATGAAAATCGGTAATTTTGAACTCAAGCACGGTATTTTTCTCGCGCCGATGGCAAATATCACGGATTACGCATACCGTTCCATTTGCGTGTCCTACGGTGCGGAATGTGTCTGCACCGAGCTGATTTCGTCCAAGGGCGTTGTTTACGGCGACCGCAAAACGGATAAGCTTGCGATGCTCCGCGAGAACGAGCGGCCTGCGGCGATCCAGCTGTTCGGGCACGAGCCGGAGACGATGGCACGTGCGGCAGTGATCATGCAAAAATACGATCCTGCGTTTATTGATATCAATTTCGGCTGTCCGATGCCCAAGGTGTATAACAATGGCGACGGCAGTGCGGTGATGAAGGATCCTGCGCTGTGCGGCAGAATCGTGCGCGCCGTTTCCGAGGCGGCGGACGTCCCCGTGACGGTCAAGATCCGCAAGGGCGATGACGACATGCACGTCAATGCGGTCGAGGTTGCAAAAATCTGTGAGGGAAACGGCGCGTCCGCAGTATTTGTGCACGGCAGAACGCGTACACAGCTGTACAGCGGACTTGCGGACCGAAAGCTGATCGGCGAGGTCAAACGAGCGCTGTCCGTTCCCGTTATCGGCAACGGCGACATCGATTCGGTGCAGAGCGCGGTCGATATGCTGGAGACGACGGGTTGTGACGGCATCATGGTCGGGCGCGGCGCTTACGGAAAGCCGTGGCTGTTCCGCGAGCTGATCTGCCATTTCGAGGGTATTCCCTACACACCGCCGGCCAACGACGAGATCAAATCGGTCATCCGCACGCAGATCAGACGGCTGGAAGAAGACCGCGGTACGCGCGCCCTGCTGGAAATGCGCAAGCACCTCTCCAAATATTGCCGCGGAAACGTCGGCAGTGCCAAGCTGCGCGAAAAGATCAACAGCGTAACCACGCGCGAGGAGATTGAAGAACTGATCGAAGTGCTGTTTCCGTAATTGTAAATAAATTGTAAAAGACTTGCAAAACGTATTTTTTTGTGATATAATAGGCGGAACAAAAAATAAAACACAAAAAAGAAAGGCAAAAAGAAAATGAAAAAACTTTCTCTCCTTCTTGCTCTTCTGCTTGTAGTATCCTGCTTCGTGCTGGCATCCTGCGGCGAAGAGGAAGAATCCTCCGTTACCGAAACCTCTTCCACCGCTACCTCTTCCGAGGCTGCTTCCAAGGAAGAATCCAAAGCCGAGTCCTCTGTCGTAGAGGTTGAGTCCTCCGAGGAAGAGTCTTCTGTTGAAGAGTCCTCTGAGCCCGAGTATGTCAAGAACCCCGATGCACTTCCCACCGAGGGCAACAACGTTGCTGCAGGCAAGACCTATGAGATCTCCGAGCAGTTCCGTATGAGCACCGAGACCTGGGGCTACGACGAAACCTTCCCCCCCTCCTACCCCGATGACAACTATGAGCTGACCGACGGTTATGTTCCCACCAACGAGGATGCATACAGCGCAGCTTGCTGGATGGCTCTCCATCAGCAAACCCCCGCTCAGACCGAGCGCGGCTACGGCTTTATCAAGATCGACCTCGGCGAGATCTATGAGATCAGCACCATCGCGCTGACCACTCTCAAAGACACCGAGACCGGCATCACCTGCCCCTACAAGCTCGAGTACATGATCTCCGAGGACGGCGAGAACTGGATTTCCGCAGGCACTCTCGACATCACCTCCGAGCTCGACGGCTTGGCAGACAAGTCCGTTCACGTTCTCACCGGCGAAGTTGACGTTACCGCTCGTTACATCGAGGTCAGAGTGACTTCTTACGGCTGGGCATTCATGGGCGAACTCGAAGTAAAATAAGTTTTTGCTTTCAAAAAAAGAGGCTCTTGCAAAAGAGTCTCTTTTTTGCTGTTGACAAGTAACAAAAAATGTGCTATGATGTATACATCATGGACGAATGAGGTTTTTGTTATGATCAACAAGAAAATAGATTATTTTTTGACCTTGGCGGAATGCTTGAATTTTACGCAGGCGGCAGCAAAGCACTCGGTCTCGCAGACGGCGATCAGTCAGTATATCGCCGCCCTGGAGGATAAGCTGGGCGTCAAGCTGTTCAAACGGAGCTCGCACTCCGTGTCGCTGACCGAAGCGGGCGCGTTTTATTACGAGCGCGTCAAGTTTATCCGCAAGTACTATGACGATACCGAAAAGCGGCTCCACGCGATCGACGAGCTGTACAGCGGCTACGTCAAGGTGGGCATCGGCTTGTATGAGTATTGCAACACCGAGGACTTTTTCGGCGCGTTCCTCAAGGCGCATCCCGCGATCAAGGTGGATATCTTCCAGTACGCGTACAGCGAGCTGACGCAAAAACTCAAAACGGGCGAGTTGGACATCATCGTCGCGGACAGCATTTGCGAGCAGGCGTTCCGCAAGGAAGATTACCGCTCGCGTACGCTCTTTGAAGCGCCCAACTACCTCGTCGCGGACAAAACGGTTGCAGAAAAATACGACAACTCGCTGGTAGACATTCTGCGCGAGGAATACCTGATCACCACCTGCGAAAACAGCGGACCGTCTTCGCTGGAAATGCTGCGCACCCTCTTGCAGGAGTCGTTTGGCTTTGTGCCGGAGAATATCGTGCAGACCAACAGCATCGGTGCACAGCTTTTGATGGTGCGTTCCCGCCACGGCGTGGCGATCGTTCCGGGCTTTATCAAGGAGACCGAGGACGAGGATTTGGTGCGTTTCCCCCTGCCGGGCGGCAAGAGCGTCAAATACAACCTCATCAAGCTCGCCGAAAACGACAACCCCATCGCCAAGCTGATCATGGATGTCGGCACGGGCAAGAATTGATTTTTAAAAAAAGACA
This sequence comes from Clostridia bacterium, assembly GCA_017397605.1. Classification (GTDB taxonomy): domain Bacteria; phylum Bacillota; class Clostridia; order Oscillospirales; family CAG-382; genus Coliplasma. The sequence continues at coordinate 4,995 of JAFQII010000114.1, read as the reverse complement.
CAGCTTTTTACGGCTGTGTCTTTTGTACGTTTTGTAAATATTTTCCGTACAAATCTGTTTTTGATTGACAAATATGTGCATGCGTGTTATACTCAAATAAAAGAAATGGAAATATGATCACCATCGAAGTATTTGAGGGGGATTGACAAGATGTTGCGGTCAAAATTCAAAGTTTTCGTACTGTTGTTTTGTTCTTTGCTGATGCTCTCGTCATGTCTGCCGGATACGACGGTAGATATGGAAACGCCATACAACAATTACATTTTATATGATCCTCATTTGCAATGTCAAAATATAAAAGACGATAAGATCGAATCTGCGCGAAACACCGATGTATTTTATCATGAGATTTGGCATGTCCCGGAAGAAAATCTCATGTGCGTTGATTACGGCACAGGGTTCTTTGATAATCACGAAAGATATGTAGTACAAAATCCGGACGGATATGAAGATGTTTTTCATGACTGGACAATCAAATCTGTGGGAGTTTACAAAGAAAACAGCGTCCGTTACTCTGCTACACCCAATCGGGAATTGCTGGGGGAGCTTTCGCAGGATGCGATCAATGAACTGAAAACATTTTACAGCGCAGAAAAACAGAACGGCATCCCCTTTTTCGGTTATGATCCGAACTATACGTGGGAAGGCGAGTGCTGTGAATCTCTCGCCGTGTTTTACATCCGCGTCAACTATGAGGAATCCAAAAACGTTTATTGGGAGATGGAAGTCCGCAGTTTTTTTGAGCAAGAAACACCCGACGAGCGGATTTTGAGTGCCGAGTGGTTGACCGTCGGCGAAGCGGAACAAATCGACGCATTTTTTGCATCGCTTTCGGAGTATCCTGCGCTTTGCGATGAGGTATCGGAAATCATCGGGACATTCTTAAAAGAACATCCTCTCGTCAACGAAAACACCTTGGCAGAGAAGTAACACCCCCACACAACACAAAACGGACACGGTTTTTGCCGTGTCCGCTGTTTTTTTATGCCGTTACAATTTTTGCCGCGGATTGGAGTCCCAATTTTTCGACTGCCGCTTCGCGCATTTTGTATTTGAGGATCTTGCCTGCCGCGTTCATCGGGAAAGAGTCTACAAAGTCAAAGTACTTGGGAACCTTATGCTTTGCCATGTTCTCGACGCAATACGCGCGGATTTCTTCCTCGGTCAGCGTTTCGTCGGGCTTGACGATGATGCAAGCCATCGCCTCCTCGCCGTACTGCTTGTCGGGAACGCCGATGACCTGCACGTCGCTCACCTTGGGATGCGTGTAGATAAAGTCCTCAATTTCCTTGGGGTAGAGGTTTTCGCCGCCGCGGATAATCATGTCCTTGATGCGTCCCGTAACCTTAAAATTGCCGTCGGGAAGCTTGCGCAACAAATCGCCCGAATGTAACCAGCCGTCCTTGTCGATTGCGGCGGCGGTCGCCTGCGGCATTTTGTAGTAGCCTTTCATGATGTTATAGCCGCGTGCGCAGAACTCGCCGTCTGTTCCGTCGGGAACTTCCTCTCCCGTTTCGGGATCGATGATCTTACATTCCACGCCAAAGATCGCACTGCCGACCGTGTTCACGCGCGTTTCGATGGAATCGGTCGTTTTGGACATGGTCGTTGCGGGGGATGCTTCCGTCTGCCCGTAGGTGATGCAGATCTCGCTCATGTGCATTTTGTCGATGACCTCTTCCATGACCTTGATGGGGCAGGGGGAGCCTGCCATAATGCCTGTGCGCATGTGGGAGAAGTCCGTTTTGTCAAAATCCTCGTGCCCCAGCATGGCAATAAACATCGTCGGCACGCCGTGGAAGCAGGTGATCTTTTCTTTGTTGATGCAGTCGAGACCCTTGCGCGGTGAGAACGCGGGGATCGGGGACATCGTCACGCCGTGCGTAACCGATGCGGTCATCGCCAGCACCATGCCGAAGCAATGGAACATCGGCACCTGGATCATCATGCGGTCTGCGGTGGACAAGTCCATGCAGTCGCCGATCGCCTTGCCGTTGTTGACAACGTTGTAATGCGTCAGCATGACGCCCTTGGGGAATCCCGTCGTGCCCGAGGTGTACTGCATATTGCACACGTCGTGCTTGTCGATCGAATTGGCGCGGCGGTACAGCTCCTCGACGGGAGTTCTGTCCGCGTATTCCAGCGCGTCTTCCATCGTCAGCGCGCCGTCCATGCGGGACTCGCAGGTGATGACGTTGCGCAAGAAGGGGAATCGTGCGCTGTAAAGCGGCTTGCCTGCCTCGTGCGTTTTCAGCTCTGGGACGAGCTTATTAATAATTTCGCGGTAGTCCGTGCCTTTGTAGCCGTCTACCATGACCAGCGTGTGTGTGTCGGATTGGCGAAGCAGATATTCCGCCTCGTAAATTTTGTATGCGGTGTTGACTGTGACCAGAACCGCGCCGATTTTGGTGGTTGCCCAGAACGTCAGATACCATGCGGGAACGTTGGTCGCCCAGACTGCGACGTGGTCGCCCTTGCGGACGCCCAGCGCCATCAAAGCGCGCGCGAATAGATCCACGTCCTCACGGAACTGCGGGTAGGTGCGCGTATAATCGTGCGTCGTGTAACGGAATGCGTACTGATCGGGGAAACAGTCGCAGATGTGATCCAAAAGCTGGGGGAAAGTCAGGTCGATCAGTGTTTCCTTGGGCCACGGATATTTACCTGCGCCGCGTTTGTCATCCTGCAAGCCGTGACCGACGGGCATTTTGCCGAGGTATCGGCTCATAAAATGCATGTACTGCGGAAAAACAACGCCTGCGTCAAACAGCTCGGGCATCCATTTTTTGACCCATTCCAAAGACACAAAGCCTTCAAAATTGATGGAACGCAATGCGTTCATAATATCGTCCAGCGGCATGTCGCCTTCGCCCATAAGCCGATAAGAGATCACGCCGCTTTCGTTGACGGAATCCTTGACGTGGACGTAGCGGATGTATCTGCCGAGGTTTTGAACCGTTTTTTCGGGAGACTCGCCGAGATAGCGGTAGGGGTGGTGAATATCCCACAATGCACCCACATGCTCACTGCGGCAGCGGTTGAGCACCGATGCAAGGCGTGCGGTATCGCAGAATGCGCCGTTTGTTTCGACCAGAATGGTCACGCCCGCTTCTTCCGCAAACGGAATCAGCTCGTTCAGCTGCGAGACCAGCTCGTCGTCGTCGATTTCCAACGCAGGCTCGGGTGTCGCTTCGCCCAGCACGCGGATAAAGCTTGTTCCCAACGCAGCAGCGGCACGGATGTACTCCTTGGCTTCTGCAAGATTCTCTTCTCTGCGCGACGCATCGCTCAGAATGACACCCGACGAAAAACAGGAGATTTTGAGCCCCAGCGAACGCAGTTTTGCGGCAGTTGCGGGAATGTTCTCTTTTGCAAACGGCATGGTGCGGCGGTCAAAAAGATCAAGTCCCAAACCGCGGACCTCGATGCCGTCAAAGCCGAGGTCGGCTGCCATCGTGTAGATGTCCTGAAAATCATATCCGGGACATGCGAGCGTGGAAAATGCTGTTTTCATGGTTGTAAACATCCTTTCATGGTGAAAAATGCATACATGGAAAGGAAAGGGGAACAAAAATAGCTCTGTCGGAATGATACACCGACAGAGCCAAATGGGAAACAAAACCTATCAACATACACCGATCCAGCAATCGGTTCTCCTGATAACGGTGAGAAACCCGTTCACCCTCTACTGAAAGGCATCAAACATGCCTTCTTTCGGGAGGAAAGCTCCGTGGTGAGTTCGCACTTCCGTCCCCATACCGTCTCGCACCAACCGACGGCTCTCTGAAAAGGAAAAACGGACGCTTGTTCCACTTCCATGCTTTTGATGTGGTGATTATAACAGAGAGTGGCTTTTTTGTCAAGTGCTTTTTGAATTTTTTTGCAAAATCTCTTGCAAAACCGGGATAAATATGGTAAGATGCATATAAGGTCATAACCTGCAAAAAACTTATTTCATAAAAAATCCGGAGGAACTTTGCTATGGCAAAAATGAAGATCGCGATCATCGGTTGCGGTACGATCGCAAACAGCGCACACATCCCCGCGTATATGAAAAACGAGGAAGTTGAGATCAAGTATTTCTGCGACATTCTGCTTCACAAGGCAGAAAAATGCGTAGAAAAATACGGTTGCGGCACGGCTGTCGAGGACTATCACGTTGTTCTCAATGACCCCGAGATCGAGGCTGTTTCCGTCTGCACCCCCAACAAGCAGCACGCATTCATCACCATCGACGCGCTCAAAGCAGGCAAAAACGTTCTTTGCGAAAAGCCCGCGGCACGTGTGTATTCTGAGGCTCTCGCTATGCAGCAGGCTCAGCACGAGTCCGGCAAGGTATTGAACATCGGCGTTGTCAACCGTTTCAACTCCGCTGTCAACCGTCTGCGCGAGATCATTCAATCCGGTGATTTGGGCGAAATTTACCACGTTTATGTTTGCTTCCGTTCTCAGCGTTCCATTCCCGGTCTCGGCGGCGCGTTCACGACCAAAGAGATCTCGGGTGGCGGCGTTCTGATCGACTGGGGCGTACACTACCTTGACATCGTCATGTACTGCACGGGCGACCCCAAGGCTCTCTCCGTTTCCGCAAAAGCATACAGCAAGCTCGGTGTTGACATGCCCAACTACGTTTATGAAGGCATGTGGGCAGAGGACACCAAGGACCTGAACGGTACCTATGACGTTGACGACTTTGTTACCGGTTTTGTTCGCACCGACGGCCCCACCATCACCTTCAACGGCGCATGGGCACAGAATATCGGCGTCAATGAGTCCTACATCGACTTCCTTGGCACCAAGGGCGGCGCAAGACTCAACTACGGCGGCGACTTCACCGTATACACCACCTCCTGCGGCAGTCTTGTCAACTTCAAGCCGAAGTACAAGGACGAGCCCATGTTCCAGAAAGAGATCGACGGCTTTATCAACTGCATCAAGACGGGCGAAAAGCTTCCCTCTCACATCGATACCGTCATCAAGACGGCAGAGATGATG
>JAFQII010000113.1 GCA_017397605.1 Clostridia bacterium | reverse complement strand
TAATCGCGGACGTAATTGTTCTCGATGCGCGCCAGCAGGTCGTCAAGCTTTGCGTACTTGGCGTATTTGGCGTCGAGTGCGTTCAGGGACGCGTCCATGCGTGTCATCATCACGGTGTACGTAGACAAAAACACGGCGACGCACAGCAAAAGCGATAGGAATACCGCCGCCGCAAGCGAGATCTTTTTGGGCTCTTTTTGCGGTTTTTGCTCGGCGGGGAGTGCTTGTTCTTCTTGGAACTCTGTCATAAAAATCAGCCTTCGTAATAGGTCTTGGTGTAGTAGCCGTCAGGCAGATAGTAGTCGGGGTTGACGTACTTGCCGTCAAGCAAAACGGAGAAATGCAGGTGGTTGCCCGTGGAACGTCCCGTACTGCCGACCAGCGCAATGAGCGTACCCGCTTTGACCGGCTGACCTTCGACGCATTTGAGTGCGCTGGCGTGTCCGTAAAGCGTGGTGATCGCTCTGCCTTGCTCGTCCTGCCCATGATACACGATCACGCAGTTGCCGTAGCCGCCGTAATCTGCGGCTTTCGTGACCACGCCCGCGCCTGCAGAAAGGATCTGCGATCCCTTGGCGCACGCGAGGTCGATGCCCTCGTGATACGCGGGCTTGCCGGTAAACGGGTCGGTACGCCATCCAAACGGACTGGAATGACGGTAAGAAACATCGCCCGCAAGCGGCCACATAAAGCCGTAATCGCCTGTTCCGCCCGAAGGTTCCTGCGGTTTTTCGGGCTTTTGCTGTTGCTGATACAGCTCCTCGCGCTCGGAACGGAGAGCGGAGAGCTTTTCTTTGGCTTCTGTGATGTTTTTGCTCAACTCGGCGTAAGCGCCCGCGAGCGCTTCGCTTTGGATGCCCAGCTCGGCGGTCAGCGCGTCCAGCTCCGCAAGCGAATCGGAAAGCGCTGCTTTGTCGTTCTCAAGCGTTTGCAAGTGCGACGCATACTGCGCAGAAACCTGCTCGTACTCGTCGTTGAGCTCCGTCAGGCGGAGAAGCGACTGCTCCATCGAAAGGCGTAGGTCGTTGACACTCTCCATAACGGAATTGAAATTGTCGCGTCTCGACAGATAATCCGTCAGACTCTCGGAAGAAAACAGCAGTTCAAACTCATTGGTCGCGCCGTTTTCATAAATAAAACGCATCAGCTCCGAAAAGAGCTCGTTGTAGTAATCATATTCGTCTTGCACCAGCAATAATTCCGCCTGCGCGGTGGCGCGCTTCATATCGCAGGAGATCAGCAGGGATTCGTTGAGCTCGATCTGCGTCTCCAGCACGGCGACCTGCGCCGCCAAAAGCTGTGCCTGCTCCAAGGTGCTTGCGGTTTCGCCGTCGGTCTGCGCGATCTGTTCTTCCAAAACGGCAAGCTCGCTGTTCAGTCTGGAAATCAGCGCCTCACACGCTTTGATCTCCTCCTCGACTGTCTCGATTGTGCGCTCCGCCGCAACCTCTTTCGGTGCTGTCCCCGTCAGTGCGCAAAAAACCGCACCCGCCGCGAGACAAACGCAAATCGCAAGCGAGAGTGCTTTTGCGGTCATGTTTTTCATACAAAAACCCCTTTTGATGTCGGAAGCGGGTGATTAACCCGCGTTGGGAAGCTTGGTGTAATAGCCGTCGGGCAGATAGTTGTCGGGATCGACGTATACGCCGTCCAAAAGAACGGAAAAATGCAGGTGGTTGCCCGTCGAACGGCCCGTTGTGCCGACCAGCGCGATGATGTCGCCCTGCTTGACGTTCTGACCCTCGACGCACTTGAGTGCGCTGGCGTGTCCGTACAGCGTGGTGATCGCTCTGCCCTTGCTGTCCTGTCCGTGATAGACGATGACGCAGTTGCCGTAGCCGCCGTACCATGCGGATTTGGTGACCACACCGCCTGCCACCGCCAGAATCGGCGAGCCTTTTGCGCACGCAACGTCAAGCCCGGAGTGGAACTCCGTGCCCACGCCCGTGATCGGGTTGGTACGCGTGCTGTAATGGCTGGAAATACGGTAAGAAACATTGCGGTCCAAAGGCCAGATAAAACCGCCCTCGACCGGCTCGTAGGAGGGATTGTTCTCCTCGATCATGCTGTTGTAGATCTCCTCGCGCTCCGCCTTGAGTGCGGTGAGCTTGTTTTTTGCTTCCGCAATGTTGGCGGAAAGCTCGGTGTACTTGCCCGCAAGCTCCTCGCTCTGAATGCCGAGGTTTGCAGACAGCGTTTCCAGTTCCTCGAGCGACGCGTCAAGCTGTTTTTTGTCGTTTTCCAGCGTTGCAAGATACGTCTCGTACTTTTCGGACGCGATCGCGTATTCTTCCTCGATGTCGGTCAGCTTGTACAGCGACTGCTCCATCGACGCACGCAGGTCGACGATGCACTCCATGATGGAGTTGAAATTGTCGCGTCTGGACAGATAGTCCGAAAGGCTTTCCGACGAAAACAGCAGTTCAAAATCATTGGTCGCGCCGTTTTCGTAAATAAAGCGCATCAGCTCCAGAAAGAGCTCGTTGTAGTATTCGTACTCGTCGCGGACCAGCACGAGCTCCGCCTGCGCGGTCGCGCGCTTCATGTCGCAG
>JAFQII010000112.1 GCA_017397605.1 Clostridia bacterium | reverse complement strand
GAAAAAACAGAATTCTTTTATCAAACGACCGACATGGATTTTGAGATGCCCGAGGAGTGGAAGGGTGAAATTCAGTTTATCCCGATCATTATCAGCATCGAGGCAAAAGAGCCGCCTCCCCCGCCGTCTCAAATGCAGTGATTTTTTAGGAGAGAGTATGAAAAAAATTTTGATCTTATCTGTCATATTGGTGCTTGCTTTGACCGCTTTGGTCGGTTGCGGCAAGGGTGACAAAAATGACAACAACATCTATTCCGTTGCAAGCTTTGACAACGAGTCAAAGATCGTGCCCGCCGATGAATCCAAAGTGGAGAGCAGCGAAGAAACACCGTTGACGGGTGAGTTTGCCGTCAAGGACAAGAAGTACAGCTTTGACGGAAATGATCTTGTCGTCCTCAGCGTGGAGAACCAAACCAACAAGAATTACAGCGTGACCGTCACGGGAACGTATCTTGACGCGGATGGCAAGGCGTTGAAAACTGAGACGCAGACCTTTGAGGAGTATTCTGCGGGTTACAGCGGTTATTTTCTGTTTGAGCCGAAAATGACGTTTGCATCGTTCACTTATGAGTTTGAGGCAAAAGAGTCCGAGGGACCTTTTTATGCAAAGGATATTTCGTTTAAGTTCAACGGCTTGGAGAAAACAAGAAACTACATCCAGGATCGCGTCTCGCAAAAGGACTATACGATGTACCCTTGTATCGATGCAAGCTTTTCCTATGCCAACGCGAGCACTCTTCCTTTGATGCCTACCGTCCAATGGATATTGATTGACGAAAACGATACTGTCATTGCGATCATTCACAGAGAGCCTCTGCTGGATGTGGGGCAAGGGTTTGACCAGTATTATAACTGGGTTCTGCATTATACCATGGAGGACGACATTGAGTGGCCCGAAGGCTGGGACGGAGAAATTCGGGCAATCCCCGTTGTGCAATCGCTCCTTGTCGATCCTACCATTTCCGTACCGCCTGCGGCTTAAATCGTTTTGCAAAAAAACATCGAGAAATCGGTGTTTTTTTGCATATGGCTGTTTCTTTAACATTTCCTTCACATTTGCGGTTTATACTATACAGAAAAAAAGGTGAGGTGGGCACATGGCACGGATTCTGATCGTTGAGGACGACGAGATCATCAGCAAACGGATACTGGAAGGATTGACTTTGGCAGGTCACAGGTGCATTGCCGCATTTGACGGCGATGAAGCGTTGGAACTGATCGGCGGGAATCCGTTTGATCTGATTCTGTTGGATGTGATGCTGCCGAAAATGTCGGGATTTGATCTGATCGGCCACATCAAACACGTGCCCGTGATCTTTTTGACCGCACGCGACAGCGAGCGCGACCGCATCGCCGGATTGGACCTCGGTGCGGATGACTATATCGTCAAGCCGTTTTCTATGAACGAGCTTTTAGCACGGGTGCGTGTTGTCCTGCGCAGGACCAAGCGGAGCGAAAACTTTTTTCCGCTGGATGATCTGCTCATCGACTTTGACAGCTGCAAAGTCTATCGCGGCGGCGAAGAGATCAAGCTGACCGCCAAGGAGTTTGGCATTCTGGACGTGTTGATCACCAACCGCAACAGCATTTTGACAAGAGAGCAGATTTTGAACACCGTCTGGTCGTACCAATACGACGGTGAAACCTCCCGAAACATCGACGTGTATATCGTTCAGCTCCGCAAAAAGCTGGGACTCAAAGACCGCATCAAAGCGGTATACGGCGTGGGATATAGGTTAGAAATATGAAACGGTTAAGATTTTTTGAAAAAACGTATCTGATTACGTTGCTGCTGTTTTTGCTATTGCTCAACGCATGTGTATTCTGGCTTGCGTATGATTCGCAAAAGAAGCAATGCACTGCCGCCGAGCAGGTTTGTCATGCAGAACTGCTTTGCATCGCCGAAGCGTTTGAAAAAGACTATGCCGTCAGCGATGAGGACGGAGACGCATTGTTGATGCTTTCGTATACGTCGTTTTATACCGAAGACGGCATTTTGCTTTGTTTTGCAAGAGACGGTGCGGTTTTGCAATCCTCCATACCCGATCACTTCCCCATGCCCGAAGTCGGGCAGTACATTCACAACCGCATAGACGGAGTTCGGCAAATGATCATTTGCACGTCCGTATGCGACGGTGCATATACGCTCACGTATGCCAAAGATATGAGCGATCTCGATGAGCAGGCAAAGCGGCTGGCGTTTTCTTTTATACCGATTTCGCTATTTGCGTCTTTGGTGTTGGCAATCTGTTTGTTTTTTGTCCAAAGAAAACTGTTTGCTCCGCTCGGCAAACTCAGCAGTACGACAAAAGCGATCGCAAACGGCGATCTGCACGCGCGCGCCGACGAAACAGGGCACGACGAGTTTGCACAGCTTGCCAAGGATTTTAACGTGATGTCCGACCGGCTCGTCACACAAATGCAGGAAACGCAAGCGTTGGCGGAACAGCGTCAGCAAATGCTTGACAATCTCGGACACGAAATGCGCACGCCGCTGACATCGATCTATGCCTCTGCCGAGCACGCGTTCCGCAACGAGCTGGACGAGGAGACACGCTTGCAACTGATGCTGGACATCATGTCCGAGTCGGAGCGCTTGCGCCGCATCAGCCGTATTCTGATGGACGATGCTTACATCCGTGAAAACGGCATCGGCAGAGAGTATATTTCGTCGTCGGAGCTGCTCTTGCACATCCACGATATCTTTGTCCTGCGTGCCGCAGAAAAGCACATCGAGCTGAACATTGTCGGAGACGATCTTGCAATATACGGTGACAAAACGCTGCTGGAGATCTTGCTGTCCAATCTGACGGAAAACGCGATCCGCGCCTGCAGGCGAAACGGCGCGATTACCTTGGGCGCGGTTATGGAAAACGGAAATAATATCTTGTTTGTGCGCGACAACGGCATCGGCATGACCGAGGAGCAAGTTCAGCACATCACCGAGCCTTTTTACCGCACCGACAAAGCAAGAAGCCGCAAGGAAGGCGGCACGGGCTTGGGCTTGGCGCTGTGCAAACGCATTGCCGACGCACACGGCGCTTCGCTCGTGTTTTCGTCCGCCCCCGACCAAGGCACAACAGCGTCTCTGATCCTGAAAGGAGACGAAGCATGAAACGCAATACAACGCTTGGAATTGCCAGCTTACTGCTGATCATGGTATTTGCAATCGCTACGGCATGTGCAATCTTTGCAGTCTCGGCTCAAAGCATAAGTTCCGGTGCCAATCTGACATTGGATGTCCCCAACAGTATCGGTTCCGGCAAGGTCGACACGCCGCTGACAAGACGCCAGCTTGAAAAGAAGTACGCAAAATATAATACCGTCACGCAAGAGAACGGCAAAACCGCCGTGACCGTCTTTGCCACAGAGCAGATTGCGGATTTTTGCATCCGCCGCGACGCGGGCGAATGGTTTTGGTTATCCACAGGAGAAATGCTGTTTTTGATCGAGGATACCGTACGCTTGTTTGAAGAGTATGATCTGG
>JAFQII010000111.1 GCA_017397605.1 Clostridia bacterium | reverse complement strand
GCGTCCGGATAGCGCACTTTGATTTTGTGCAGCATGACCGCATACGCCTCGCATACGGTTTTCGGCTCTGCATAAGTATACGTCCCGCCGGCCTGCGGTACGATCAGCGCGTCATAGTCGGTCTCGTGCGTCCCGAGCAGATCTCCGAAATAACTGAAGTCGTTGGTACCCAAAAACACCGCGATCAAGTCGGGGTCTGTTCCCCGATGCTCCCCGACGTCCGCATGCAGCTGTACGCATCGGTCGATATAAGCGCCTACCGTTCCGTGCCATGTTTTGAGCACGCAAGAGCCGCTCCACGAGTTGTTGACCAAAAGCGTCATCCCCAAGCGGTCGATCGCCTGCTGCCACCAGGTATCTTTTTGCGTCACGCCCCACCTGCCCTCTTCGTAGTACAGATCGTTGTGACGGATCGTCGAGTTGGTGTTGTCTGCCGCCGTGCCGTGCGACACGTTTTGATACGTCGAAATGCTGTCCCCGAGAATGGAAAAATATTTGCCGTTTGTGTTCATACTTTGTTCTCTCTCCGTTGATGATACCGCCATTATAGCATAGAACGCGCAAAAAGTAAAGGTACACAGCCGACGCATTTTGTTGCATTTACCAATTGCAAAAATATCAAAAATGTGTTAGGATATATTTATAAAGCATATTTATAAATAGGAAAGAAAGGCGGTGCATGCATGAATCCCAAGTTGAGAGAAAAAACACTTGAGTCCCTCTCGGCAGTTTTGCCGATTACGGGCATTGTGCTGTTCATCAGCGTGTTTTTGGTTCCGATGGAGCTGGGGACGATGGTGCTTTTTCTGGCAGGCGCAATCATGCTGATTCTGGGCATGGGTTTTTTTCAGCTCGGTGCGGAAATGTCCATGACGCCGATCGGTGAAGGCATCGGTGTGCAGATCTCCAAGACAAAGCGCGTATGGCTTGTCATTTTGATCGGCTTTATCATGGGTGTGATCATCACCGTCTCCGAGCCCGATCTGCAGGTTTTGGCAGAGCAGGTGCCGTCGATTCCCAATCCGGTTCTGATCCTGACCGTCGGTGTCGGCGTCGGTATCTTTTTGGCTTTGGCGATCATCCGTATCAAATTCCGTATTGATCTGTCCAAGCTGTTGATCGTGTTGTACGTCGCACTGATCTGTGTTTCGTTTTTGGTGCCGGGCGAGTTTCTCGCCGTGGCGTTTGACTCGGGCGGTGTCACGACAGGCCCGATGACCGTTCCGTTTATCATGGCATTGGGCGTCGGTCTTGCATCCGTCCGCGGCGACAAAGACTCTGCAAGCGACTCGTTCGGTCTGGTTGCGCTGTCCAGTGTCGGTCCGATTCTCGCCGTGCTGATTCTGGGTTGCTTTTTCAAGCCCACCGAGGCGTCCTATACGTTGGGTGAGCTTGCCGAGGTGGTCACCACGCGCGACGTGGTGCAGGTATTTGCCAAAGAACTCCCCGCTTACGGTGCGGAAGTAGCGCTTTCCCTTTTGCCCATTGCCGCGGTATTTGTGCTGTTTCAGTTGATGACGCGCCGTTACCACAAGCGTCAGGTCAAGCAAATCGTCGTCGGTACGTTCTACACCTACGCAGGCCTTGTGCTGTTTTTGTGCGGTGTAAACGTCGGATTTGCTCCCGTGGGTGCTTTTTTGGGCATGGAACTCGCGTCCCTCGCCTATAACTGGGTGATCATTCCGATCGGCATGGTCATCGGTTACTATATTGTCAAAGCCGAGCCCGCGATCCAGGTTTTGAACCATCAGGTCGAAAACGTCACCGACGGTGCAATCTCCGTCAAGGCGATGAACCGTTGCATGTCCATCGGTGTTTCGATCAGTATCGGGCTTGCCATGCTCCGCGTTTTGCTGGGCATTCCGATCTACTGGATCATTATCCCCGGCTATCTGATCGCGCTGGTCATGTCATTGTTTGTGCCCAAGATCTTTGTCGGCATCGCGTTTGACTCGGGCGGCGTTGCCAGCGGTCCGATGACCTCGACGTTCTTGCTTCCGCTGAGCATCGGTACCTGCACAGCAGTCGGCGGAAATTTGATGACCGATGCATTCGGCGTGGTCGCGCTGGTTGCGTTGACGCCTTTGATCGCCGTTCAGATCATGGGTCTGGTCTACAACTTCAAGACCGCAAAACTGCAAAAAGCGGCTGTTCTGCACGCAGGTCTTACCGCAGACAGCGACGATATCATCGATTTCGAGGAGGGCATGTTCTATGCAGAATAACGCACACCCTTCCTACCAGATGCTGGTTTTGATCGCCACGCAAAAGCTGGCGGACAAAGCGACCGAGCTGTTTGGCGAGATGAACGTTCCCGTCCAGCACCGTCTCGGTGCCAAGGGAACTGCATCCAGCGAGATCATGGACACCCTGGGCTTTGGCAGCATTGACAAGGTTCTGGTCTGTTCCATGGTGCCGAAGGCGTTTGGCAACGAGATGCTGGAGCAATTGCACTCCAAGCTTCGTCTTGACGCGGTCAACAGCGGTATCGCGTTTACCATTCCCCTCACGGGGGCTACCAATCTGCTGGTGCGGATGATGAACGGCATCGGCAGTCAAAACAAGGACAGAAAGGATGAGAACACGGTGACAAACAGCAACTACACTTTGGTCGCGGCGATCGTCGATCGCGGTTTCAGCGGCGACGTCATGGAGGCGGCAAAGGCTGCAGGCGCGGGCGGCGGCACGGTCTTGCACAGCCGCAGCATCGACAGCAAGGAAGCGACAACCTTTTTTGGCATGAGTCTGCAGGAAGAAAAAGAAATCGTGCTCATTCTTGCCAAGCACGAAAGCAAGACCGAGATCATGCGTGCCATCAGCGAAAAATGCGGCATGCACAGCGATGCAAAAGGTCTCGTCATGTCCCTGCCGATCGACTCGGTCATGGGCATTTAAGCAAAAGTACAAAAAGGAACTGCGTCACCGGCGCAGTTCCTTTTTCTTTTCTCTCATATCAAATACGGCAATCAAAACGCTTGCGGCGATCACCAGCACCGAGCCGAGCAGAACGCGAAGCCCGAGCGGCTCGTGAAACACCAGCACGCCGACAAACACGCTTGTGGTCGGTTCCAACGTGCTCAAGATCGATGTGCGTTCCCCGCCGATCAAAAACGTCCCGCGTTGAAACAGCGCGACCGCACCCGCCGTGATCGAAACGGCAAACAGTGCGCACAAAGCCCAGCCGAGGATCGATTTGGGCAGGCAAAGCTGTCCGCTGACGATACAGATGACAAGCATCAAAATACTTGCAATCAAGGCGACGTAAAAGCAAAAGACAAACCCCGATACCTGCCGATACCGAAAACCCGACAGCACCAGCACGTAGACGGAATACGTCACGCCCGACAGCAGGGCAAGTGCGCTTCCGCGCCAGTCAAGCGGCTCGCCGGGTGTATAAAACAGCGCGATACCGACGACGCAAAGCAAGACGCAGAACAGATTTGCCCACGACACCTTTTTGCCGAGCAGCAGCATGCCCGCAAGCACCACGACGGCAGGATAAATAAAATGAAATACCGTCGCCGTTCCCGACGCGATAAACCGATAGGAGCTGAACAGCAGAATCGGCGTCACACAACAGCCCATCAAGGAGCAAATGCCGAGCGACGGCAACGCCCCTGCAGGAATCTTGAGGCTCTTGCTCTGCCGATATGCCAACACCGCCAAAACGGGCAAAGCCAGTGCGTTGCGCAACAGCACCAATGTCATCGGCGACACGCCGTCGTCATAAATGTATTTTGCCATCAACGGCATACAGCCGTATATCACCGCACTGAGGATCGCGTACAGATATCCTTTGTATGCTTTCATGTCCAAGCACCTCCTGTTCGACAAGCAAACCGATTGTACCACGTTTTTCGGAAAAAGTAAAGTTCCTTTTTTGCTTTCCTTTGCCGTTTTGCTCTTGCGGAACGGCACTTTTTCTGCTATAATAAACGCAAACATACCCAAGGAGCGCCCGTTATGAAATGGATTTCTTCTACAGATACAAAAAAATGGTCCGAGCAAAACACCTTTGCCACGCAAGCTGGCAGTGAGATCACGCTCGGCGCGCCCGTCGGCAAGCCGATGTTTGGCTGGGGCTGCTGTATCAGCGAGATCTGCGCCAAGGCGATCTTTTCGCTGGATGCAAAAAAGCAAGCGGAAATCTTTGACGCGCTGTTCGGTGCGGACGGCTGCGGCTTTGACTACTGCCGCCTTTCGATCGGCGCAAACGATTTTGCCGAGAGCTGGTACAGCTACAATGAGACGGAAGGCGACTTTGCGATGGAGCATTTTTCGATCGAACGCGATCGGAAATACATCCTTCCCGCCGTGCGCGAGGCGCAAAAGCGCTCGCCCGGCCTGCGCTTTTTTGCGTCTCCGTGGTCGCCCCCGACGTGGATGAAATTCCCCAAGGCGTACAACTACGGGCGTTTGGTGATGACCGAAGAAAACCTGCGGGCATACGCGCTGTACTTCCGCAAATTCTTAGAGTCGTACGCCGCCGAAGGTGTACGCATCGCCGCCGTCTGTCCGCAAAACGAGATCTTTGCGGATCAAAAGTTTCCGTCCTGTCTGTATTCCCCTGCCGAATTGGAGGCTTTTCTGTGCCATTTGGTCGATGCGGTGGGCGATCTGGCAGACGTGTACTACGGCACCTGCAACGGCCCCGACCCGTATTGCGAATACGGTCAGCACGGCGAATACCTCGGCTATCTGATGCAAAACCCCAAGCTGCGCACTTCCATCAAAGGCGCGGCGTTCCAGTGGAACGGCAAGTTTGCGATCATGCAGGCAAAAGAGGACTACCCAGAGTTGGATTTTATCCAGAGCGAATGCCAGTGCGGCGACGGAAACAACACCTGGGATTTTGCGATGTATATCGGCTCGCTTCTGCACCACTACACCGTGCACGGCGCACGCGCCAACGTCTATTGGAACATGGCGCTGGAGAATGACAGCGTGAGCACATGGGGCTGGAGACAAAACTCCCTGATCAGCGTCAAGGACGGCGGTTATACCTTCAACCCCGAATTCTATCTGATGAAACACTTTGCACACTTCGTCAAGCAAGGCGCGGTAT
>JAFQII010000010.1 GCA_017397605.1 Clostridia bacterium | reverse complement strand
TTTTTGACGCTGTTGCCTTTTTCAAAGTGGTCGGCAAGGCGCGTAAACGCTTTTTCCATATTACCCGACGCTTCTCCTGCCGCAACCATGTTGATCATCATGGCAGGAAATATCTCGGGAGAATGCATCTGCAATGCATCCGAAAGCGTCTCACCTTTTTCAATCTGCGCATGTGTATCTATAATTGCCTTTTTGAGACGGACATTTTCTGTCTGCTGCGCAAGCATCGACAAAGCAGTATACAGCGGAATACCTGCACTTACAATACTGACAAACTGACGGCAAAAAACACCGAGATCACGCGATTTGACACGGTTTAGGAACGGAAGCTCGATATCCTTGGTCAAAACACCCTGCTCTTTTAATTCAATAGCAGTCAGATCGTCACGCTTCAGCATCGCGCGGGCCTGCTCAAGATCCTCTGCCTCCAAACTGCCTTTTTTGATTTTGCCGAGAGCATTTACTGCAACATAGCCAAAAGACGGCATTGTTTATTACCTCCGAAAATGGGGATCAGATCGCCATGATTTTTTTCTGCAAAGTCACGGGATCATGTGCATAATCTACAGCGGTGTTGAGAGAGATCCGTCTGGTCAAATACAACTCCGCAAGATGATCATCCATTGTCTGCATTCCGAGCTTTTTGCCGGTCTGAATATTGGATGTAATCTGGAACGTCTTATTTTCTCGAATTAAGTTTCGGATCGCGTTCGTGGCAACCATTACTTCAAACGCACCGATTCGCCCGCCGTCTGCGGTGGGAACAAGGCTTTGACACAAAATACATTCAATTGCGTTTGCAAGCTGAATACGAATCTGCTGCTGTTGTTCCTCAGGAAATGCGTCTATGATACGGTCGACAGTTGCTGCCGCACTGTTGGTATGCAAAGTCGCAAGAACCAAGTGACCCGTCTCTGCAGCGGTAATCGCCGTCGAAATGGTCTCAAGGTCACGCATTTCTCCGACCAGAATCACATCGGGGTCCTGACGCAAAGCAGCGCGTAATGCCGCAGAAAAGCTCTTGGTATCCACGCCGATCTCTCTTTGGTGAATGATCGACAGAATATGCGGATGCACAAACTCGACGGGGTCTTCCAACGTTACAATATGTTTTTTATAGTTTTGATTGAGATAATGGATCAATGCGGCAAGCGTTGTGGATTTACCGCTGCCGGTAGGACCGGTTACAAGGACGAGCCCTCTTTTTTTCGTCACAGCTTTTACAAGCGCATTCGGCGTCGCAACATCATTGATGGTAGGCATATCCACCGGAAGCAAGCGCAATGCCAACGCGAGATTACCGCGTTCATGAAACACATTGCAACGCAAGCGGGCGATTCCCTCAAAGGAATATGCAAAGTCGACTTCCCCGTCGCGCTCCAAAACCGATCGTGTTCTGGCATCCAGCAGCTCTTCGGCGCATTGATGAACCTCTTGGGCGCCAAGTTCTTCATCATTCCAGTACACAAGCTCTCCCGCACACCGAAACTGTATCGGTCGTCCGACGGAAATATGAATATCCGACGCTTTTGTCTGCAAAGCGCCCAAAATCGCATCTTTCATTCGATTTGCCATCATGCAATCCTCACTTTTCGGCTACATCCCGCAATCAGCGGTGACTTAGGGGGGTTACTCGTCAAACGAAACGTTTAACATTTCGTGGAAGGATGTAATACCTTCTTTTACCAAACGGGCAGCGCTGACACGCAAAGTGCTCATACCGTTCTCTACAGCCGCTTGTTTGATATCATTTGCAGTCGCACTGCGTGAAATCATATACCTGATCTTGGAATTAACCTCAAGAATCTCATACACACCGATACGGCCAAAGAAGCCGGTTTGGTTACATCTTTGACATCCGACGGGTTCAAAAATCTCAAACTTTTCGTCCTCGGGCAGTCCCAAGAACGCAAGCTCATGGCGTTCTGCATACTTTTTGCGCTTGCAATGCGGGCACAAACGTCTGACAAGTCGCTGTGCAATGATGCCAACGACCGAATCCGCGATCAAATAACTGTCAATACCCATATCGATCAAACGCGTAATCGAACTCGCAGAGCTGTTGGTATGCAATGTGCTGACAACAAGGTGACCGGTAATAGAAGCCTGTACAGCAATCATAGCCGTCTCGGTGTCACGAATCTCACCGATCATAATGATATCAGGGTCCTGACGCAAAATCGAACGCAAAGCATTTGCAAAGGTCATATCGGCTTTGGTATTGACCTGCACCTGGTTGATGCCGTCGATATTTGCCTCGACGGGATCTTCTACCGTGACGATATTGATGCTCTCTCTGTTCAGCTCGCTGAGAGCTGTATACATCGTTGTGGATTTACCGCTACCCGTAGGACCGGTAATCAAAACAATACCGTGCGGATTGGAAAGCAAATGGTCAAACTGCTTCAACTCCTGCTCGTCAAATCCGAGCAAGCGCTTATCTCTCGTAAAATCCTGCTTGACCTGCAGACGCAAAACACATTTTTCGCCAAACACTGTCGGAAGGCAGGAAACACGGATATCGTATTCACGATGGTCTACAGAATAGGTTGCTCTGCCGTCCTGCGGTTTGCGTTTTTCGGAAATATCCATACCGCTGATGATCTTGATTCGCGCAATGATTGCAGAAGCAAGCTGCGTAGCATATTTAACGCGGTTATACAGCACGCCGTCAATGCGGTAACGGACACGCACGGCATCGCCCAACGGCTCTACATGAATATCCGATGCACGCTGACGTGCTGCCTGTTCGATCATCGAATTGACGATCACAACAATGGGAGAACTGTTGATCTCTGCCTCGATACGATCGGAATCATCGTCCTGCGTGTTTTTTTCACGCTCTTTGGCGTATTGCTCTGCAACGGACATCGTCTCGGATCTGCCGTAATATCTGTCAATCGCCGACATGATGTCGCGCGACGTGGATACAAAAGGTTCTACATGCATCCCGGTGACGATTGAAATATCGTCCAAAGCAGTGATATTCATCGGATCTGCCGTTGCAACATACAGCGTGTTGGTACCGTCCGGTGCATATTCAAACGGCATGACACGGTGTTTTCTGAGGACAGAAAGCTCGACCAACGCCTGCACGGATTCGGGAATCGTAAGTCCGTTTAAAACAACCATCGGAATATCATATTTGGTCGCAACAGCTTCCGCAAGCTGATCCTCTGTCACAAAGCCGCGCTCCAAAATAATCTCCTGCTCGGTTTTACCCGACTCGGCTACAAGCGCAAAAACCTCTTGCACCCTGCTTTGCGGGACAAGCATATTATCTGCAAGAATCTCTATCAAATGTTTTTTTTGTTTTCCCACGAGTAACACACCTCAAGCGAAGTTAAAAATATACAAGTTGTTTTGAATAAACAAAACGCAAGCAATTCTATCCTACGATACAACATAACATCATTATTATATCCCAAAGGTCTTTAGATGTCAAGTAAATTGAATCTAAAAATGCGTCAAGTCGGGAATTTTTTTGTGCAAATCGTGTTGCTGCCGAATGCAGGACAAAAGAACACGGCGGCCCAAACGGGCCGCCGTATACAAGATCATCAGATCTCTTTGATATTAACAAAATATTTTGCTTCCGCGTCGGACATTGCTTCTGCAATCTTTGCATCCGTATCGCGGCGGTCAAAGAATTTCATCGCTACCTGTTCAAACAAAGCGTAGGAGAGAACGTCCTCTTCCTGCTTCGCCTTGTCGCCGAGTTTTTCACGAAGCGTCGCAAGCTCGGGTTTGATCTGGTCGGCAGGACGGCAAGTAATCTGCGGCTCATCGCCGATGATCTTTTTAACAAAAGCAGGGTCGATCGGCAGAGGAGTTTTACCGTAATCGCCGCGCACCAAACCCTTAAACTCTTTGGTTACAGACTTATAGCGCTCGCCGGTCAAAACGTTGAACACTGCCTGCGTACCAACAATCTGCGAAGAAGGCGTTACCAGCGGAGGATAGCCCGCATCTGCACGGACGCGCGGAACTTCTTCGAGAACCTGCTCGAGCTTATCGGACTGATTTGCCTGTTTGAGCTGGGAAATCAGATTGGAAAGCATGCCGCCGGGAACCTGATACAGCAAAGCGTTGACGTCAACCTTCAGAACCTTGGGATCAAGCTGACCGCTCGCGAGATATTTCTCACGAAGCTTTGCAAAATGCTTGCTCACAACATCAAGCTTGTTGAGATCAAGACCGGTATCAAACGGCGTGCCCTGCAACGATGCAACCAACGGCTCGGTAGGCGCCTGAGAGGTGCCGAGAGCCATCGGAGAAATTGCGGTGTCAACAATATCAACGCCTGCCTCAATAGCCTTGAGGATGGTCATAGAAGCAACACCGGCAGTATAGTGCGTGTGAAGTTGCACGGGAACCTTAACCACGGACTTGATCGCCTTGACAAGATCATATGCGTCATAAGGCAACAGAAGACCGGACATATCCTTGATACAGATAGAGTCTGCACCCATTTCCTCCAACGTCTTTGCATATTTTGCATAGTACTCGTTGGTGAACACAGGGCCGGTGGTGTAAGAAATCGCAGCCTGAACGTGACCGCCTTCCTTTTTTGTTGCCTTGATTGCGGTCTGCAGGTTACGCGGATCGTTCAAAGCGTCAAAAATACGAAGGATATCAATACCGTTTGCGATGGATTTTTGTACAAAATACTCAACAACGTCGTCAGCATAGTGACGGTAGCCGAGGATGTTCTGACCGCGGAACAGCATCTGCAGTTTGGTATTCTTGACACGATCACGGATCGCGCGGAGACGATCCCACGGATCCTCGTTGAGGAAACGCAGACAGGAGTCAAACGTAGCGCCGCCCCATGCCTCGAGAGAATGATAGACGATCTTATCCATCTCATCCAAAATCGGAAGCATCTCGTCCATAGTCATACGAGTCGCGATCAAAGACTGGTGAGAGTCACGGAGTACGGTTTCTGTAATTTTTACAGGTCTTTTTTCCATCATTATTTTCCACCTTTCTATTTTACTGGAACAAGGTCAGGAACACGCCTGCCGCAACGGCAGAACCGATAACACCTGCGACATTGGGGCCCATTGCGTGCATCAAAAGGAAGTTGGAGGGATTCTCTGCCTGACCGACTTTCTGAGAAACACGAGCCGCCATGGGAACAGCGGAAACGCCTGCAGAGCCAATCAACGGGTTGATCTTGCCACCGGTAACAAAGCACATTAACTTGCCAAACAGAGTACCGGCCAAGGTTGCAAACGCAAAAGCGCAAAGACCCAAAGCGATGATATACAGCGTCTTAATGTCAAGGAAGCTGTCTGCCTTTGCAGTAGCGCCGACACATACGCCAAGCATGATGGTAACGATGTTCATCAACTCGTTCTGAGCAGTCTTAGAAAGACGCTCGGTAACACCGGAAACGCGAAGCAGGTTGCCAAGCATCAGCATACCGACAAGCGAGAGCGCGGAAGGAAGGATCGCAGATACAACGAGAGCAACCACGATCGGAAAAATAATCTGCTCGGTCTTGGAAACAGGACGAAGCACGTCCATCTTAATAGCGCGTTCCTTTTTGGAGGTAAACAGCTTCATGATCGGAGGCTGAATCATCGGGACAAGCGCCATGTAAGAATATGCCGCAATCGCAATTGCACCGAGAAGAGCAGGAGCAAGCGTCTTGGTAACGTAGATCGCGGTAGGACCGTCTGCGCCGCCGATGATACCGATGGAAGCAGCTTCTACAACCGTAAAGCCAAGGCAAAGCGCGCCGATAAAAGCTGCAAATACGCCAAACTGAGCAGCAGCACCGAGAAGCAAACTCTTGGGGTTTGCAATCAAAGGACTGAAATCGGTCATTGCGCCGACGCCCAAGAAGATCAGCGGCGGAAAAATGCCGAGCTTAACGCCCAAATAGAGATAGTCAAGCAGACCGCCATGTGCACCGAGCTCAGCCCAGTTGATCACAGCGCCATTGTCCTGAACAAAGAAATCCATGTGGAAAATTGCGTCGCTGAGAGTCGGAATGTTGGTCAACAACATACCAAATGCGATCGGGAGGAGCAGCAACGGCTCAAATTGACGCACGATGCCAAGATAAAACAGTACAGCAACGATTGCGTACATAACGAGGTACTTCCAGCCTTCCTGCTCAATAAAGCCGCCGATCAGCGTCTGAAAAGCAGAAGACTCGTAGATACCCTTCAAAGCTTCTAACATAATTCAATCACACCTTTCTGTAAAATCGCAAAAAGGTAATTAACCGAGGACAAGCAGAACGTCGCCGGAGTTGACAGAAGCGCCTTCGTTGACATTGACGGAATTGACAACGCCGTCACGGGGAGCCATAACTTCGTTCTCCATC
>JAFQII010000110.1 GCA_017397605.1 Clostridia bacterium | reverse complement strand
TTTTTAAGCGACAACGCGGAAACGTATGCCGAGATGCTCAAAGAAGCGAGCGATAAATTGGATTCGATCATGGAGAAGCTTTACGGGTTCCGCGAAAAGCTGAAGGGCTTCTTTAATGATGCCGTAAGCAAGAAAAAGACGCTCGGCAAGCAGCCTGAACTCTGTGCGGACGCCAGTAAATCCAAGTTTGTGGGCTTCGCCAAAGGCGCCGCGTCCGGTTTAGGCGCGTTTATGGTCTTCCTCGACGTCATCAGCGGCGTCACGACGATCGTCGACGCGTACGATACCTACCTCGGCAAGATCAAGGGCAACCTCTACAACCAGTTCGAATGGGCAGTAACAAGACTGGAGGCGACCCCGAAGGGTCCCGCTCCGGGCGAATATTCCGATCAGTATAAGGCCTGCGTGCGGGCGTGCTTCGATTACGCCTACACCCTCAACACGCTGCGCGGTTATTACACCGCCGCCTACTACAAGGAGGTCGTTTCTTTCGTCATCACGCTGGCGGCTGACTTTATCGGCGCCGTCAAATCGGACGTCGGTCTTGCAGTGGGCATCACCAACTGGTCTCTCGGCAACGTGGCGGAGATCTTTACCAAGGGCGTGGCGGGAGCATACGAGGTGACCGTCAGCCAGATGGAATCGAGAGTGGAAAAAACCTGTATCGGAGAAAAGGAACATGATGACAGCAGCCACAGCGGCAGCAGCGGCAGCAGCGGAAACAACGGAGGCGGCAAGCGCCATCCCATCAAGCACAAGGACTATATCGACCCCGCCGGCTTTGTGTATGAAGCGGTCGCATCCAACCGTGTCGAAGGCGTCACCGTGACCTGCTATTATAAAGGGCCTAACGGCGAACTCCTTGCCTGGGATGCCACGGAAGCGGAGCAGGAAAACCCGCTTATTACCGACGCGAACGGCGAATATCAGTGGTTCGTCCCGATCGGTAACTGGCGAGTTGTCGCCGAAAAAGACGGTTACGTCATTTCCGACAGCGCGAACGATCCCGCCGCCGTCGACGGCTGGCTTCCGGTCCCGCCGCCGCAGATGGAGGTCTATATCCCCATCGTTTCCACCGCCCTGCCTGAGGTGCAGAGCGTGGAAGCGGGCGCGGACTATATCCGTATCGAATTCAGCCAGTACATGGATATCGACGAGCTGACCTTCTTTAACGATCTGGTGACCGTGACCGACAACGGCGTTCCGGTCGAACTTGACTATACCTTTATCGACAGCGAGGTCTCGCCGACGAATAGCCTGAAATACTACGGAAGGATCTTGTACCTCTCCCGTCAGGACGGGCTGAAGTTCAGCGGCGACAAGCTGAAAGTTTCTGTCAGCCGTGACTTCTACAACTACGCCGGGAACGGCATGGCGGAAGACTACGAGAGCGACTTCCTCACCATCGAACAGATTGCCGGAACCCTCAGCCACTCCTACCCGAACCGCTTTGCCGTCAGCATCGGTGAAGAGGCGGATATCGTGGTGCGTCTCCTTGACACCGAGGGTAATCCGATGGCAAACGCCACCGTATCCGTGGAGAAGTACACCGACACCCTGACGCTGCCGATGGCGGTCATCACCGATAAGGACGGCAGAGCCGTGTTCCATACGATCGTCACAAGTTCGGGTTACGACACGCTCACCTTTACCTGCGGAGATGCGACCGTCGATCTGGAAACCTACGTCAATCCCATCGGTACCGCAAAGCCCGCAAAGCCCACCGCCAACATCGAGGACTTCGCTGTCGTGGCAAGCGGCACTCAGCTGATCCTCTCCTGCGCGACGGAGGGCGCGGTCATCCGCTACACGCTCAACGACACTTGCCCCTGCGACGACGACGCGCTGGTCTATGACGGACCGATCACCATCACGGAAGATACCTTCGTGCGCATCGCGGCGTGGACGGAAACGGGCGGTTACAGCGAACGGCTGAACCTTCATATCCTTTGCCAAAAAGCGCCGGAACTTTCGTTCTACGGTGCGTCGCTGACCCTGCAGAACAACCTCAAGGTCAATTTCTACGTCGAAAAGGATCCGATCGTTGCCGCCGGCTTCACCGACCTCTACACCGTGTTTGAAATGAACGGCAGAACGGTGACGGTCAGCGAGTACAGCGAGGTCACCTCCGGGGGCGTCGATTACTATGTGTTCAGTTTCCGCAACATCGCGCCGAATCTGATGAACGATACCATCCGTGCAACGCTTCACGGCGTCGAGGGCGGAAAGCCCTGCGTCGGCGAAGAGTTGACCTACAGCGTTGCGACCTACTGCTATTCCATGCTCGGCAAAACGGATGACGCAAAGCTGCGCACCCTGCTCGTGGATCTTTTAAATTACGGCGCGGCGTCGCAGACCTATACCGGTTATAACAACGATGCGCTTGTAAACGCCGATCTCACCGCTGAACAGATCGCCTGGGGTACAGCCACCGATCCGGTGTTGACCTCTGTCTCCAACGCGGAATACCGTACGGTAGAAGATCCCGCAGTCAACTGGGCGGGCGTATCGCTCCGATTGAACGACTCAGTCACGATGCAGTTCGTATTTACAACGGAAAGCATTGAAGGCGTTACGGTCAGGATCGAAAACGGCAGCGGCGCGCTTCTTAAAGAGATCACTCAGGAGGAGTTTAGGATCTCCGGCGGATACTACATCGCGGCATACAACGGACTCACCGCCGGTCAGATGAGCGAAACTGTTTACGCCACGGCGTATCGAGGAGACGAAGCGATCAGCAATACGGTTTCTTACAGCATCGAGTCGTACGCCTGTGCGAAACAGAACGATGCGGACGCGTCGCTCGCGGCGTTGGTTCGCGCGATGATGAGATACGGAAATACGGCTTACGCCTATGTACACTAAGGGGGATTATGAAAATGAAACTTGAAAAGGAAAAGCAAAAGATGCAATATGAGCCGCCTTCCATTGAGATCATCCTGTTTGCAGCAGAAGACATTCTGACCACAAGCGGAACAGGCGATTCGGGTTACGATCCCGGGATTGACCTTCCTCTCGATCCGTTGTACCCGATAGAGTCATAAAGAGGATACTGTTATTTGCTCTTGTCCTTGCTTTGCTTCTGACGTTTGTCGGCTGTACAGGTAACGGCAAGGACAAGAGTACGAATGAAACCGAAACGTCAGCTTCCTTGGCCGGTAAAACAGAATCCGTACCGGATGCGCCATCGGAAACGAAAACGGAAACGGAAACGCCCGGATCTGCTGTCGCCGGGCAGCAAACGGATCCACCCGAAACAAGTGCCGCCGAACCCGACACAACCCGTCCCGGCACCAATGCGTCGAGCAGCACGAAGCAGCCGGTCGGACATTCCGAAACGGGCTCGTCAGAACCCGGCACGACCAACAGCGGTAAAGACAATTCGGGCGGTACAGAATCGTCGGGTGAACATACGGGAACGAATCCCGCAGAGTCCGGCACTACTAACACTGACAATTCGGGAGGCGTAGAACTGCCGATCGATTATTTCGGTTGATCGTACTTATCATAAAAGGATGAATAGAATATGAAATCAACAAAAAACAGGGCTATAAGCATTATGATTTGTTTGCTTATGCTTGCGCAAATAGTTCCTTCAAGTTGGTCTTCTGTTCCGGTTTTTGCCTATTCGCCCGAACCGGAGGAGATGGCCAACACCAAGAACGACATTGATTTGCCCATCGACCCATTCCATGTGTTATCCTACGTTTCCGCAAAGCCCGCAACTTGCACAGATAGCGGAAACAAGGCGTATTACGCCTGTTCCGACTGCGGTAAATGGTTCGAAGACTCACTTGGAACGGTTGAGATAACCGACAAATCAAGCGTCGTCATCCCCGCGTCGGGGCATACTCCTGCTGAGGCAGTACGAGAAAATGAAGTTGCTGCTACCTGTTGTGCCGCCGGAAGTTACGACGAGGTCGTTTACTGCTCTGTCTGCCATGAAGAAGTCAGTAGAGAGCCAAAAACGATCCCGATTGACGAGGACGCGCACGATTGGGGCGAGTGGTACACAGTAACAGCGCCCACTTGCACAACCACAGGAACTGAGCAACGAGATTGTTCAAATTGCAATCACTCCGAAACGCGGATTGCCGTTGCACTCGGTCACAATTTGATCACTCACAATGCAAAGGCACCCGCCTGCACCGAAATCGGTTGGGACGCATATGAAACGTGTTCTCGTTGCGACTACACCACTTACGCAGAGCTTCCTGCAACGGGACACACCGAAACAACGATTCTGGTGAACCCGACCTGCACGGAAGACGGCTATCGAGCCGTACATTGCGCAACCTGCTATAAAGAACTTTCGCACGAGGTTCTTTCCGCAACCGGGCACGACTATGTAGATGGCATATGTGCGGTTTGCGGAGAAATCAATTTCATCTACGGCGATGCGAACGGCGACGGAAGAGTCAATGGCATGGACGCAACCAGCTTGCTTGGTTATCTTGCGAATCTCGACCCGTTTACCGGCTTGTCATCAAAGGAGATTGCGTACGGCGCGGATGTAAACGGCGACGGTAAGATCAACGGCAGGGACGTAACGCGTTTGCTGCAGTATCTTGCAAACGTCGATCCTCTGACAGGAGAGTCCACTGTAACGCTCGGCCCTAAAAAATAACCGAAAGGAGTTTCGCAAAATGCGAGACTCCTTTTTATCCTTTTTTGATTCTTGCTACAACGGAGTTTTGCCAAACGTGAATTGTGCACAAAATTAAGGTTGCTGTTTTGTGGAAATTTACAGCTTGACAATCCGGATGCAATTGTGATAATCTTATTGCAGAAGGGATGTATGAAAAAACTTCGGCAAAAATCTATAGAAAGGTCAATTGTGCGGATGTCTGTTGTATGTTCCGCACGGCGTCGGTCGATGAAGGCATTGGCGACGCTAACGTTTCTTTTCTGACAGACTGAAAGAAGCGCTCTCTCCGGGGGACGGCGACCCGGTTCTAACGCGTAGAAATTTTATGTCACTCGTGTTTTTGCGAGCATAGACACTATTGATCAAAAGACAAATTGAACATGGGGAAGCTTCTTCATTTTGAAGGGGTTACTTTGTGCTGTTGATCATAGTATCTATGCTCGCTATTTTTTTACGCAAAGAAAGGAAGGAAAAAATGAAACGAATTATCTACCGTACCCCCACAGAGCTGTTGGAACGGGCAAGCCAACGAATGATTCCACTGACGTGCCAAAAGCAGGCACAACAGCAAATTGCCACGTTGATTTCCATGCACTTGAACAAAATTCAGGCGCTGAACGAAGGCGCAGATGCATGCGAGCTGGTCAGCAACAGCGCGTTTTTGGTCGCACCGACGGGCTGCGGCAAGTCGCACATCGTGCGTTCACTCGCGGAAGCCAGCGGGCTGTCGTTTGCTGTGGTGGATTGCACATCTATTACGCAGACGGGTGTCCGCGGTAAAAATCTTTCTCACTGCCTGACCGGCATACTGGAAGCAGACCGCTTCTTTTTCGAGGGTGGCATCGTCATCTTTGACGAGTTCGACAAAACGTTCCAAACCGGGAACGCTTACTACGACGCCTATTCTCCGATGCAGGACTTTCTCAAGCTTTTGGAGGGTGGGAACTATACGTTCGACCGCGGCGGCAGAAGCGAGACCGTCAGTCTGGACAGAATACTGTTTTTGTTTGCGGGCGCGTGCGCCAAAATCGCCGAGGGGTTGAAACAAAAGTATACACCTTCGACCTCCGGTTTCTTGGCGTGGAATAATGGTCCGCAGGTGGACGTGTCCGACTACGGTTCCTTGGTTACGCTGGAGGACCTCTGTGCGTACGGCATGATGCCCGAGCTTTGCAGCCGTATCAACACCGTTGTCCATATTCCAAAGCTTGATAAAGCGGCGTACAAGCGCTTGACGGACGGCAAAGAAAAGACTGCGGCACTCAATAAGTTCCGCAATCAGTTTGGCATGCGCGGTGTACAGCTTGATATGACGCCCGAGGCAGTGGACAGGCTGGCTGACTTGTGCGTGGAGCGCGACGTGGGCGCGAGGTCCGTGCAAGCGATTCTGAGCGAGCAGTTGTCGCACGCGTATCGGACTGTGGACGATAACCCTGCCTATGGAAAGGTTGTACTGCAGACAACTGCAGACGGCGGCTTTCGGGTGGAATACTTAAAAGCCGGACGAGTTCCCGCGCCAAAGTTCAAAATCGGCGCAACGGATGTCAAACGCGTTTCTCTGTCAAAAGAGCTGTTGAGCGAGGAAAGCATCAATCGGTTTTGTGACGAATTCTGTAAATGCGCGCAGTTGCAAAACCATGAGGACGAGCCGTTGTTTTACTATTTCCTGCAAACGGCATGCCGTTTTATGGCATACCGTACTCGACCATACGAACGAGACACATGCTCGCTTTATAAGCTGGCGGACAACACCAGAGGCGGCACGGGAGGCTACGAGCCTAACACGCTGTTTGACATCATCTGCAAGGATTGGATGGACGCGTTGCAGCAACCCGAGGAGAACGAAGCCAAGAGTGTCTTGAACCGCGTGAACTACAGCGTGTTTCATCACTTTTACCTCGCGTTCAAGAGCGAGGAAGCGCGGAACGCGCGCACCGCATCGACGTTGAATGCGGCACTTTCGTCGGCACTGCCCCGGTACATGATACAACGCAGCCGGAGCAAAGCATGTGCCGAAGCCGCAGGCTGAAATTAACCATTATGGTTAGCAAGAGGGAAAGCAACTGCTCGAGCGTTGACTTGCAAATGATAAAAAACTGAACAAGATACTTAAAAGAGTATCCGAGACAGTGATGTAAAACTTTTGTAAATCATATGGTGCACTCGGAGCAAATTGTTGTGTTAAAACAATTTGCTCCGAAGTTTTTTCTAAGCGCGGAGGTAAAAGCAATATGCGTGTTGTTTAATGACAGCGTATAACACACCGATTTGCGTTTTGTTTTTGCAAGCGGCAAAATGTTTTTTTGACTGGATTTTCCTTTTGTTAATTGAAGTCGGAAGATCATTCTTTTTGAAGAATCAAAAGCAGATTATTATCATTTTTCTCGTGCAATTAAGTGGTGAAAAATATTTTTGCGGCAACCGAAAAATAAATTTTCAAGCGCTAAAATTTCTTTTTCAAAATTGCAAATATAAAACTTTTTCGGAACGATTTGCTTTTTGTTTTGCAACGAAAAACTTTTCGAAAAAACTTCGTTTTACCCGAAACGATGTCGTCACAAGCACTGGCTACGCTGGAGTCTTTCACTCCGCTTGCCGTTTTTAGGGGAGAAACCCCTATGACCCCGCAAAGGTCTCGCCGCGGCTCGAAATGAAAGTTCTTGGAAAAAGTTTTTCGCTTCAAAAATTTACTTTTGGATACGAAACGATGTTGTAACAAGCACTGGCTACGCTGGAGTCTTTCACTCCGCTTGCCGTTTTTAGGGGAGAAACCCCTATGACCCCGCAAAGGTCTTGCCGCGGC
>JAFQII010000109.1 GCA_017397605.1 Clostridia bacterium | reverse complement strand
TTTCCGTCTCGGCTGGATTTCCCCGATGATCGGTGCCGCTATCGGTATCGTTGCAGGTATCCTGATCGGTAAGCTCGCTGAGTACTACACCAGCGCAGACTACAAGCCCACGCAGGAAATCGCACACGCATCCGTTCAGGGTCCCGCTCTGACCGTCACCCAGGGTCTCGCAGTCGGTATGATCTCCTGCATGTGGCCCTGCATCGTTCTCGGCCTTTCGATCTTTATTTCCTTTATCATCGCAGGTCCCTACGGCGTTGCTACCGCAGCAATCGGTATGCTTTCCTTCGTAGCTGTTACCGTTTCCGTCGACGCTTACGGCCCGATCTCCGATAACGCAGGCGGTATCGCAGAAATGTCCTACCTCCCCGAAGAAGTCCGTGAGATCACCGATACCCTCGACTCCGTCGGTAACACCACCGCGGCAATCGGCAAGGGCTTTGCAATCGGTTCTGCTGCAATGGCAGTTCTCTGCATGATGACCTCCTACATGTTCTCCTTCAACCACGTTGGTCTGGACAACCCCGACTTCGGCATCGCAGAGATGTTTGACGGCGTTGTGCTCAACGTTATCAACCCGCTCGGTCTGACCGGCGCGATCTTCGGTGCGGCTCTGCCCTACCTCTTCTCCGGTATGCTGATCAACGCAGTTGCAAAGGCTGCTAACCGCATGGTCGAAGAAGTCCGCCGTCAGTTTAAGGAAATCCCCGGTCTGTTGGAAGGCACTGCACGTCCCGACACCAAGACCTGCATCCAGATTTCCACCCAGGGCGCTATCAAAGAGATGAAGCTCCCCGCATTCTTCTCCATCGCATTCCCGATCGTTTGCGGCTTTGTCTTCGGTGCAGAGTTCGTCGGCGGTATTCTTGTCGGTTCTACCCTTTCCGCTATCATGCTTGCTCTGTTCTGCGGTAACGCAGGCGGCGCATGGGACAACGGTAAGAAGTACATCGAGACCGGCGCAGTCGGCGAGGGCAACGGCAAGGGTTCTCCCACCCACGACGCAGGCGTCGTCGGTGACACCGTCGGTGACCCCCTCAAAGACACCGTTGGTCCCTGCCTTGACATTCTCATCAAGATCATGTCCACCCTCGCACTCGTTATGGGCGGTGCTTTTGCGAAGTACAACCTGTACGACATCATTGCGAAATAAGCTTTACGCTTTATAAAAAAGGTAGTCTTCGGCGCACCGGCGATAAAGCAGGTGCGCCAACTCTATTCGCCTACGGCGAGTGATATGCACTTCGTGCGTGATATGTCCTTTGGACGTGATATGCGCTACGCGCGTTGGAAGAAAGAGGCGAATAGAATATCACTGCGACCAGCGGGAGCAATATCACTTTTGCGGAGCAAAAATATCACGCCGAGCCGTGCGAGGCATATCACTTCTCAACAATTACCACCCGACAGAACATCGTAAGGTGTAACACACTATACCTTGCAGGCAAGGCGTGTGAAAAGGAGTACGAACAAAATTGTCCGTACTCCTTTTTCTTTGTTCGGTAGTTCAAAACCTGCTTTATGGTAGGAACCCCTCATTCAGCCTCTTTTCTATTTAACCAATTCCCGCAAGCAACGCGTTTTGCGCAGGGATTTGCACCGCCTCGCGTTGCGCGTCGGAAAGCTTGCGCGTAAACAGCGCATAGCAATCGACTGCGATATTTCCCTTGGAGAGATCATCTGCGGTCAACCAGTTTCCGCCTGCGTTGGTCAAGCCCTTGCGGCGGTTATCGTATCTGCCGTAATCGCCCGGCATCGGGTCGATCACCAAAAAGCGCTCCGTCACGGGATCATAGTCCACAGCCGCCATAAAGTGCCCGGGGACATGCAACGCGACCGTTCCGCCGCTTTGCAGGCAATCGACGACCTCCTGCGAGCGGATCGTGCCGTAAATGATGTTGGTCGCTTCAAAGCCGTATGTGCCGCCGTTCTCCAACCCCGCGTAGTAAAACACCGAGCGGTAACAGCCGGGCACGCCCGGCGCATTGAACAGCCTGCCGTTGTGTGCCCACGTCGCCATTTCGACCAGGTCGGGCGCGACACCCGTGAGGTAATATACGGCATTGCAAATCGTCGCAATACCGCAAGCGGATTCTGCGATCGTCAGGTCGCCGACGTAAATGTCTTTCCAGCGGTCATCACACTGTACGTAATAAAAATCCAGATTTGCTTTTGTCGAGTCATCCGCACGTACGGGGAGCGGGGTGTTGAAAAGAAGCAAAAGCGAAAGGAGTATACAGAGTTTTTTCATGGTCAAACTCTCTTGGAATACGCGTCGACGCGTTCTTCCTTAAACGTTTTCCAGTATCCGCCGTCCAGTGCGTCGCGGATATCCTGCATGAGCGTATTGTAAAAATACAGATTGTGAATGACGCAAAGACGCATTGCCAGCATCTCGCGCGCTTTAAACAAATGACGGATGTACGCGCGGGAGTAGTTGCGGCAGACGGGGCAATCGCATTTGGGGTCCAGCGGCAACGGATCTGCCATAAACTTGTTGTTGTTGAGGTTGAGAAGTCCCTCGGACGTAAACAAGTTTCCGTGACGCGCGTTTCGGGAAGGCATGACGCAGTCAAAAAAGTCCACACCGCGGTCGACCGCCTCCAGAATGTTGATCGGCGTACCGACGCCCATCAGATAGCGCGGACGGTCGGACGGCATATACGGCTCGACCGCCTCGAT
Source organism: Clostridia bacterium (assembly GCA_017397605.1). Classification (GTDB taxonomy): domain Bacteria; phylum Bacillota; class Clostridia; order Oscillospirales; family CAG-382; genus Coliplasma. Next base: position 4,158 of record JAFQII010000109.1, on the reverse strand, counting down.
CGTTTGGTACATTTCTTGCGCCGTTTCGCCGACGGCAAGACCGCCGATCGCGTAGCCCTCCAGATCCAGCTCGCTGATCTGCTTCATGTGGCGGATACGCAGATCGGTGTACACACCGCCCTGGTTGATGCCAAACAAAATCTGCTGTTTGTTGATCGTCTCGGGCAGGGAGTTGAGTCTGTCCATTTCCGCCTTGCAACGGTACAGCCAGCGCGTGGTGCGCTCGATCGAACGGTCGATGTAGCCATGCTCCGCCACGGAAGACGGACACTCGTCAAACGCCATTGCGATCGTGGACGCAAGGTTGGACTGAATCTGCATGCTGACTTCGGGACTCATAAAGATCTTTGCGCCGTCCATATGCGACTGGAACGTAACGCCCTCTTCCTTGATGTTGCGCAGTACCGCCAAGGAGAACACCTGAAAACCGCCCGAGTCCGTGAGAATCGGCTTATCCCAGTTGAAAAAGCGGTGCAAACCGCCTATTTGGTAGATCAGCTTATCGCCCGGACGGACGTGGAGATGGTAAGTGTTGGACAGCTCCACCTGGCATTTGATTTCTTTGAGATCCAGCGTCGAAACGCCGCCCTTGATCGCGGCAGACGTGCCGACGTTCATAAACACGGGCGTCTGAATATCGCCGTGTACGGTAGAAAACACACCCCGCCGTGCCGCACCCGAACGGGATAAAATTTTAAATCTTTTCATCGGTCAAAGTATCCTTCTATCTCTTTTCTCGTCAAAGCGTGCATCACGGGTCTGCCGTGGGGGCAAAAACGCAACGCGGGGTTCTCCATCAACTGCTCCACAACCCACTCATTGTGCGCCGCATCGTTGGGAATACCCGCCTTCAGCGCCGCCTTGCACGCGACGGTAAACAGCGCGCGGTCGCATTTTTCTGCAAACGAAACGCGCGAGCCACCCGTGAGATCGGACGCAAAGCGTTCCAAAATGGATCTCAGATCTTTTGTGTTTGCAAGCGAAGCGGGAACGGCGCGCACCAACAGCGTGTCACTGCCAAACGGCTCGATCTCAAAGCCGAATTCGGCAAGATACGGCGCGTTTTCGCACAAATTTGCCACGTCATCGTCCGCAAGCGTCAGCGGAATCGGGGACAGCAGCTGTTGCGTGTGCACTTCCTTTTTGGATGCCAGCTTTTCGTACAAGATGCGCTCGTGCGCCGCGTGCTTGTCAATGACCAGCACCTCGTTTTTGGTTTCCACAAACAAAAACGCGTTGTATGCTTCGCCCAGCAAACGGTGATACGGGCGCTCGTCGATCTGCACCTGCACGGGTTGCGCTTCCTCTTTTTGTTGTTCGTATGTACGCGCTTCTTCCTCGGTCGGCTGGGCAAAGCGGAGCATGGTCTGCATGTCCAGATCCTCCTCGCCGATACGCGCATCAAAGGTACGGCGCGGGGGTTCTTCCCGTTTGGGAGGCGTGTACGTCGGTATATGCGTCGGCGCGGAACGTACCGCCGAAGCCGAAATCTGCACCGGCTCGGATGCAGGTTGCGGTGCGGGCGTTTCTGCCGCGGGAGCTTCCTGCGCGGGTTGCTCCTGCACAGAAGCGGGGTTTTCGTTTAGTTTGTTCTTGACGGCGTAGTACACCGCCGAAAAGACGGGGCGCTCATTGGCAAATTTGATTTCTAACTTGGCAGGATGCACGTTGACATCCGTCAATCCGTAAGGGATCTCCAAAAACAGCACGCACGCGGGATATCTGCCGTGCGGCAGGTACGAGCGGAATGCTTCTTCCAATGCCGCCTGCATCGTTTTGGAACGGATCGACCGTCCGTTGACATAAAACAACTGCATGCCGCGGTTGCCTCTTGCATGGTCGGGAGAGGTCACGTAACCGTGCGCTTTCACGCCGTCCAGTTCGTAAGACACTTCGATCAATCCGCCTGCAAACGCCTTGCCGTAAATGGCGTACAACGCCTGCAGCAGCTTGCCGTCGCCTGCGGTATAAAAACGCCGTTCGCCCTCCACCGAAACGGTAAACGACACCTCGGGGTGCGAAATCGCCGCCGCAGACGCAACCGAGACGCATGCGGAGGTCTCCGTCATGTCTTTTTTGAGAAACTTTTGCCTTGCGGGCGTATTGTAAAACAGATCCTTGACGATCACCGTCGTGCCGATGGGACAGCCCGTGTCATCCATGACGATGCCGTTTTCGTCGCTGGTCAGCCGTGTGCCGACCGTTTCGTCGGCGTGGCGCGAAATAATTTCCATGCGCGAGACGGAACTGATCGCCGCCAATGCCTCGCCGCGGAAACCGAAGGTGAGAATCTCGTTTAAATCGTCGCCGTTTCTGATCTTGCTGGTCGCATGGCGGAGAAGTGCCTTGGGAATGTCGTCGCGGTAAAAGCCCTTGCCGTCGTCCGTGATACGAAGGAAAGCGCGCCCGCCGCCCTTGATCTCGACGGAAATACGCTTTGCACCTGCGTCCAATGCGTTTTCAAGCAGTTCCTTGAGCGCGCTCGCGGGACGGTCCACGACCTCGCCTGCCGCAATCATATTGGCAGTCTGCGCGTCGAGTATGTTGATAATTCCCATGAAAAACCTCCGGTTTTTGTTCACGGCGTTGCCGTGAAATGAAGTTGCGTAAAACGCAAATGAAGTTACGCAACGCGTAAACAAAGTTGCACGCACAGCGTGCAAACGTTATGTTGTTTTCTCTTGAATTAAATGATTGTTTTTTGCCGTTTTGATAGAAGCAATCAACAAAATGCGAATGGTTGCACATGTTTTGTCAAGCTGTTTATAGCGTAATTCGGAGATATACGCGGATTTATACAGCATTTCGAGCCATCTTCCTGTTTCGCTCGCCTCTTTTAAAGCGATGCTGAGCTTGGCGATAAAGTCCGCCCTGCTTTGTGCATATTTGCTTTCTGCGATATTCGCACAGACGCTTGTCGCGCTCCTGCCGATTTGATTGGAAATAATTTGCTCGTGATGTTCTTTCAACTCGCGAACAAGTGCCAAAACATCAACCGATAATTGCATCGACAACTCGCTGAGCTTGTCTGTTTTCATATTTCCTTCTCCTCCGCACAAATCAACTTTCCGTTTGCGCGACTTGTCGCGCAACATCATTTTGCCGCCTCGCGGCAAACTTCGTTTTCCACACGGAAACTTCATTGATGCGGCGCGCCCGCGCGACGCATCACTTCGTTTGTTTGAACGCAACGACATGGTCGATACGCCGTCCGTACGACCAATGTCATGCAGACACGCCTCTCACAGCATCTTTTTGAGTTCAAACAACAAAGTCATTGCTTCATACGGGGTGAGCATGTTCAGATCCGTACTGCGCAGTTTTTCCGCAACGGACAGTGCGGACAGATCTTCAAACGAGATACTGCCGTCGTCCTCGTCGCGCTTGGCACTTTTTGGCGCAACGCCGCTTTCCAACAGCTCGGCGAGCACCGCCTTGGCACGATTGACCACCGTATTCGGCACGCCTGCCAGAGCGGCGACCTCGATGCCGTAGCTGTCGTCTGCCGCACCGCGCACGATCTTGCGCAAGAAAATGATATCGTTGCCGCGTTTTTTTGCGGCGATATGGTAGTTGATCACGCCGTCCATCGAGCCCTCCAGATCGGTCAGCTCGTGGTAATGCGTCGCAAACAGCGCTTTTGCGCCGATTTTTTTGCAGGTATGCTCCGCGACCGCTTTTGCGATCGACATGCCGTCGTAAGTAGACGTACCGCGTCCGATCTCGTCGTAGATGATCAGGCTGCGGGGCGTTGCGTTTTTGAGAATCTCCGCAACCTCGTTCATCTCCAGCATAAAGGTGGAGTTGCCCGACGCAAGGTCATCCGACGCGCCGATGCGGGTAAAAATGCGGTCCACCACACCGATGCGCGCTTCGCTCGCAGGCACAAAACAGCCGATCTGCGCCAATACGGTGATCAGCGCGACCTGACGCATATAGGTCGATTTACCTGCCATGTTGGGACCGGTGATCAAAAGCAGGCGGTTGCCTCTGCAATCCATCTCGCAATCGTTGGGGACAAAGTAGCTTCCGTCCAAAAAGCGCTCCACAACGGGGTGTCTGCCGCCCTTGATCACGATGCAATCCGACTGATCGACCTCGGGGCAGACGTAATTTGCCTCTCGGGAGATCTCCGCAAACGAGCAGAGCACGTCCAGC
>JAFQII010000108.1 GCA_017397605.1 Clostridia bacterium | reverse complement strand
ATTGCGGTGTCCGCCGCAAGGGCGTTGCGGCTTGCCCCTTGGCATTTGGCGAAACGGGATTGAAAACGCGCATCAGGAAGGTGCTTGGCTACAAAAAATGCGCGTTATGGTTGATCATCCTTGCACTTGTCGCAGGTGTCGTCGCGGCGGTCTGCTTGCTGACAAATCCCGAGAGCGGCGAGCATATGCTCATCCCCGACAAACAGACCGTCCACACCGGGTATGATGACGTATATATCACATTCAAATCCCTTGACACCAATTCGGGCGGCTATAAGGTTTTTAACGTTACGTGGCACAACGAAACCGATCAAGAGGTCACCTTCGGCGAGGCGTATGCGATTCAACGCTATGAAGACGGCAAATGGGTTTCGACGCTTAAGGGCGAAGCGTGGGCAAACGATATTGCAAACATCATTCCTTCAAATGGGACTGCAAACCACTCCTACACCACACAGCGCTATGATATTTCCGCTGTCGGGACGTACCGCTTGCTGTGCTGGTTTTATGCACCAGACGGCAAGGAATACCATACGTGGATCGAGTTTGCCAATGAGGAAGTTGATACGTCCGTCAAAAGCGGCGTCAGTGCGATCAGGGTGGAGAATGTCTCTCCCGATGAAATAAAACTCTGCATCGACTACACCTTTGGAACAGGCGGCTACACCGTACGCAACGTGGGCGAGGATGAGGGGGAATACATCGGTGACGGGATGATTCCGTACGACGGCTCTTTGGGTAAGCATCGTATCATGGTCACCTTTGGCGATACGGACATGACCGAGCCTTTGCTGCGCGCGTTTTCGGATGGCAAAATAGTCGAACTGAACAATTCGCCGATTCGATTGCTTGCCAAACGCGCATGTCCGTCAGACCACGGCTTTGTGCTATATATCGGCTATGACAGTCCCATCACCGCCACCGAAGTATCAGAAGACCTCAACGTCCTCGGCGGCACGATCGAGATTCCCATTCGCGTCGGGGAATAACAAAAGTCACGACATGTTTTTTTGAGAGATCTCTTGCCAAAGGCGAACAAACGTGCTATACTGGTTGCAAATAAGCAAACAGGTGCAAGTGATGAATCAATATGATGTTCTAAAACAATATTTCGGCTACACGTCTTTTCGGGGCGGGCAGGAACAGCTGATCGATTCCGTGTTGGAAGGCCGCGACGTGCTGGGCATCATGCCCACGGGCGGGGGCAAAAGCATTTGCTACCAGATCCCCGCAATGCTGTTTGAGGGGATCACGCTGGTCATTTCGCCGCTGATCTCGTTGATGAAGGATCAGGTCATGGCGTTGGGGAGCGTCAACATCGCCGCGGCGTATATCAACAGCTCCCTGACGGCGGAACAGATCGCGCGCGTGTACCGCAATCTGCAAAACGGCGTGTATAAGATTTTGTACATTGCACCCGAGCGTTTGGATTCGTACGGCTTTGCGGAGCTTGCAAGGCATTTGCCGATCTCCATGGTCGCGGTGGATGAAGCACATTGTATCTCGCAATGGGGCAATGATTTCCGCCCGAGCTATCTGCGGATCACGGCGTTTATCGCAAGTCTGCCGCGACGTCCCGTGGTTGCGGCGTTTACCGCAACCGCCACCGAGCAGGTGCGCCTGGATATCGAACAAAAGCTGCGCCTTTGCAACCCCGTGCGCGTGATCACGGGCTTTGACCGTCCCAACCTCAAATTTGAGGTCATTACGCCGCGCCGAAAAGCGGACGCCGTATTGGAGCTGGTTTCTGCCCGTCGGGACAAAAGCGGCATCGTGTACTGCATGACGCGCGCCAATGTCGAAAAAATCTGTGAGCTGTTGCAGGAAAACGGCATTGCCGCGACACGTTACCATGCAGGCTTGTCCGACCGCGAGCGTCAGCAAAATCAAGAGGATTTTGTTTACGACCGCCAAACGGTCATGGTGGCAACCAACGCGTTTGGTATGGGTATCGACAAGTCAAACGTGTCGTATGTCATTCATTACAACATGCCGTTGAGCCTGGAGGCGTATTATCAGGAAGCAGGCAGAGCGGGACGCGACGGCGAGAAGGCGGAATGCATCCTGCTGTATGCGCCGAGTGACATTATGACGGCAAAAACCCTGCTGGAGCACACCGAAGGGAATGCTTCGCCCGAGCAAGCGGACGAGCTTCGCCGCCGCGATCACGAGCGCCTTGACCGCATGGTCGCCTATTGCCGTACGACAAACTGTCTGCGCGGCAATATCTTGGACTATTTCGGTCAGCCGCACGCGCCGACCTGCGGCAATTGCGGCAACTGTCTGACGACATTTATGCACAAGGATATTACGGTCGAATCGCAAAAGATCCTTTCCTGCATCAAACGCATGCGCGACCACCTCGGCTATTCCGTCGGGAGCGTCATGCTCGTCCGCGTGTTGCGCGGGAGCAAGGACAAACGCATCGTTGCGCTCGGATTGGACGCGCTTTCCACCTACGGCATCATGGCGGAAAATTCCCGTCAGGAGCTGAACGAAATGCTCGACCGCCTTGCTGAACTGGGGTATATTTACAAAAACACCGCTTACGCTACGGTCGCGCTTTCGGAAACGGCGCGGAACGTGTTGTTTGACGGCGAGCGTGTGACGATGGCGTCCAAGGAAGTTCCGCAAAAAGCACGCAAGAAAAAAAGACGCGGCGAATCGCAAAACGATTCCTCACGCGACTTGTACGAACGTCTGCGCAAGCTGCGCTTTTCGCTCGCGCTGGAGCAGAACGTTCCCGCGTATGTCGTGTTCTCCAACGCAACGCTTGCGGATATGGCGGACAAAAAGCCGACCGATCTGGATGCGTTTATGGAAGTGTCGGGCGTCGGCAGAGCCAAAGCGGCACTTTACAGCGAACCGTTTTTGGCAGAGATCAACGCATATATCGACCGCTACGGGGAATAACGCAAAAGGAGAACACGTATGCTCGGACTCAAAAAAGGAACGGTGCTGTTGACTGCACACCAAACAGCGTGGGAAACGCAAGCACAGCAAATGATCACCAAGCTGCGCGAGGTGTTTGGTGATGATGCAACCGATATTCAGCACATCGGCAGTACAGCGATCAAAACGATCGCGGCAAAACCGATCATCGACATTGCGATCGGCATGGAAACACTTGACAAAATTGACCGCTTTCTCGCACCGCTTGCAAAAATAGGCGTTCAAAAATCAGCAGGACAGCCGTTTGCGGGCATCGTGCTGTTTTCCAAGGATGATGCGGAGACGGGGGAGCGGTTGTACAATATCCAAGCCGTGCGTTACGGCTCGCCGCAATGGGACGGACACATCTGCTTTCGTGACTATATGAACGCCAACCCCGACAAAGCATCCGAATACGAACAAATCAAAAAACAAGCCGCAGAGCTTTATCCTACGGATGTGATGCGCTATTCTGCGCACAAAAACGCGTTTATCGAGCAGTGCATCGAAGCTTTGCACGAAAAATCCTGCGGAACGGTACCTTACACCAAGCAAGACGGCGAGATCCTTTATCTGTTGATCCGTGCAAAGGATGACGGGTACTGCGGCTTTCCCAAAGGTCATGCGGAGCCGGGCGAGACCGAGCAAGAGACCGCCCTGCGCGAAACGTGGGAAGAAACCTCTCTGACACCCACGCTCATCGATGCATTTCGCTGTGTGACTTCATACACGATGTCGGGCGGCCGTCATAAGACGGTCGTGTATTTCCCTGCACAGTTTGCAGACCAAACGCCAATGCACCAAAACGGCTTTGAGGAACTTGACTACCTGCTTTTGCCGTATGAGCAAGCCCGCGCCACACTCACGTTTGAAAACGCGCGCAACATGCTGCAAAAAATCAATGCCTTTTTGCTGTCAAGGTAAATCAAAAAGTCTCTCTTCAACAAGAGAGACTTTTGCTTTTATTTCCCGATTTTATACGCAATGATTGTGCGCTTGCCTTTTTTGAACTGCGCAAAGGAATCAAACT
>JAFQII010000107.1 GCA_017397605.1 Clostridia bacterium | reverse complement strand
TATTATACACATTTTTTTATATTTGTCAATAGTTTTTTAACTTTTTTATAAAAATTTGTTGTTTTGGACAAAAAATTGCGTCATTTTTGCACAGTGATCTCGTTCAAAAGCCTGCGCATCTCGGGAAGTTTTTGAAAAATATCCTTGGCAAGCGCGATCTGACAGCGTGTGCGGGACAGGTTGTGTTTCGGCTCCCTGCACTTAAAATACAAGTCTCCGTCAAGGTAATCCTTGAGAAATCTTGCCGCCAGCTCCAGCGTGATGATCAACACGCCGTCGGGGAGCGTCTCAAGCTCCGTCTCGGTGATGATCCCCCAAAGCTGATCGACAAATCCGGACGCAAAATGCATGTAGCTTTTGAGACAAAGCGAAACCTTGGAGAGGTCTTTTTCGTCCTCGTCGGCGGTGTTACACGCAAATCGCACGGCATCGCCGAAATCATGCGCAACGTATCCGGGCATAACCGTATCAAGGTCGATCACCGCAAGCGGTGTGAGCGTCTCCTCGTCAAACATCACGTTGTTGCACTTGGTGTCGTTGTGCACGACACGCTTGGGCAATTTGCCCTGCTTATGCAGGCGGTCGAGCAAGCTGACGTATTCTTCCATCGAATACAGATATTCCAACTCATCCTGCACTTCCCCTGCCCTGCCGCACAAGTCTTTCATCGCGGATGCGCGCAGATCACGAAACCGTTTGGGCGTATTGTGAAAATCGGGAATGGTCGTAAACAGCGATTCTGCATGAAAATCGGCAAGATACCGCTGAAACTCACCAAACGCAATCCCCGTTCCGTACAGCACGAGATCGTTTGCGGTGCTGACATTGGTGGAATTGTACACATAGGACAGCACGCGCCAGAAGTTGCGGTCCGCACTCTGATAAAAGAATCTGCCGTTGTCCATACGGTAAATACGGACCACGCGGCGGCGGATGTCCTTTTGCCCCATTGCGCGCAGTTTTTTCTCGATGTGCTCGGTCACGGAATAGGCGTTGTTTGCCACCTGCTCGGGGTTCCGAAACACATAGTGATTGATGCGCTGAACCGTATAGTCTCGTTCCTCGCCGTCCTCTGTGACCGTATGAATGATATACGTATCGTTGATGTTGCCTGTCTTGATCGTTTTGTATCCCGAAAGCTTCCCCTTGAGGTGAAACTTTTCTATCAACGTCTCAAAAATTTCTTGCAATTTTTGATCGTTCATACCGCGAGTCCTCTCGAAATGGATGATTACAGTTTGCCGATAAAATGATGCGGGTCGTTGCGGTACGCTTCGTCTGCCTTTTCCCACAGCGCGGCTGCGCGCATAAGGTCGCAGGAAGCACCGAGAATCGAACCTTTTTGAAGTTCCTTTTCGTTCAGGATGGATTCCATGCGGTTGTACGCCTGGTACACGCCCTTAAAATCATGCGCAAAACAAGGCTGGGTGTAAGACGTACCGTCCTCACGGATCATGGTGTAGTCGTAGCAGTTTTCAAACAGATAATCGGGGCGCGACAACTCCTCAATCGCATGCATGGAGGTATTGCAGTTGGTTCCGCATCCCAAAAAGAGAATGCTCCCGTCCAGCTCCATCACGCGGTGGAACGGCGAGTTGGGACCGCACGGCGTGTTGTCGAGGTGATGTCCGCCGACAACGGCATCGCGCATTTCACCGATTGCCGCGCAGGAATGCGTCGGACACAGACTGCGGCGGACGCCTTCGACAGACGTACGGAAAAACTCGGGCAGTGCACCGACGTTGGAGGGGGTGTTTCGGACATCAAAGGTCAGCGAATGCGCAGGACCGCAATGCATGTAGGAAAGCGTCGGAAACACCAGCGTTCCGTGCTCGCCCAATGCCAGGCGGAGTCCGTTGATCACGTCCATGGGTGTCATGCCTTCCTTGCGGATGGATTTGTAGGAGGAGTGCACCAGCAGGACACTTCCCTCTCTCACGCCGAGCGCACGCGCGTCTGCGGCGATCTGTTTGACAAATTCGTTCATATACTGCTCCTATCTTTATACATCTTGGTACTGCAAGCGGGGATCGTAACCTCGCCCGAAACGGTCTCTCCCGTAAACAAGTCTGTCACGGGTTTTTCAAAAAACCATTTGTAGGGACGGTCTGTGCGGTTGGAGATGACGTCAAGCGTGCCCTCCGCGGCATATCTTTGGAACGCAAACGTTCCCTCGGGGGACTCCAGAACGCAAAAGCCTTCTGCGGAAAACAGCTTCTCATGTGCGCGCAGGCGGTTGACCGCACGGAACGCGCCGTGCAGCTTGCTGTCGATTGCGTGCCACGGAAACGGTCTGCGGTTGAATGGATCGTGATAGCCCTCCATGCCCGCCTCGTCCCCGTAGTAAATGCACGGAATCCCCGGCAATGCGGCAAGAAGCGTGTATCCGCAGATCAACAGATCAACTGCTTTTTCTCTTTGCTCGGACGTCATGCGTTTGTTTGCAAGCACCTCGTTTTGTTCTCCGTAGTCGGGGTCTCCGCCCAGCACGGTCAGGATGCGCTCGGTATCATGCGTACCGATACTATTCATGGTATGCGCAAGTGTCTTGGGAGGATAATGACGGTGCAACGTTTCCGTCACCTCACGCAAGAGTGACGCATCGCCCGTGGTGAGATATGTAATCAGTCCGTTGCGGAACGGATAGTTCATCACGCCAGACAATTGCTTGCCGCGCAAATAGCGCTTGCGCGTGTTGTAGGCGATTTTGTTGGAGGCGTCTTCCCATACCTCGCCGATGATCACCGCATCCGCCTTTTCTTTTTTGATCGATGCGACGATTTCGTCAAGAAAATCGCTTTCCAATTCATCCGCGACATCCAGACGGTAGCCGTCCACGCCGAGACGCATATATTTGGGAATGACCCGCTCACAAATAAACGAGCGGAATTCTTTGCATTTCTTGGGCTTGGGGAGATTCTGAATGCCCCACCAGCTCTCGTACACGTCGGGGTACTGCTCAAAGGTAAACCACGGGTAATACGGCGACTCCTTGGACTGGTACGCACCGACGCTCTCGTATTTGCCGTATCGGTTGAAATAGATGCTGTCATCGCCGACGTGGTTGAACACGCCGTCCAGAATCACTTTGATGCCCGCTTCGTGTGCTTTTTCGATCAGCTCGCGCAGCGCTTTTTCACCGCCGAACGTGGGATCGACCTGCAAATAGTCGCCCGTATCGTATTTGTGGTTGGAATACGCGTCTGCGATCGGACTCAGGTAGATCACGGTCACACCGAGATCCTTGAGGTACGAAATTTTGTCCGCGACACCGTAAAGGTCGCCGCCGAAATGCGTATTGTTGGGAAACGCCTGTCCGCTGACGGGCGGATATTCGGGAACGCCGTTTTCCCAATCGCTGTTATACTCTGCGTCGGTACGGCGCATG
>JAFQII010000106.1 GCA_017397605.1 Clostridia bacterium | reverse complement strand
TTCTGTCAAGTGACGGAGAGGACGCGTCCCCGCCATGGGCGCCGTTTGCAGGCGAGATCACGGAAATATACGTCAGCGAGGGCATTACGCGCATCGGCGCACATTCTTTCTTTTGCTACCTTTCTTTCACAGAACCGGCAGAGTATGTATCTGTCCAAAAAATCACGTTCCCCTCGACTCTGCAATCGGTCGGTTCGGATGCGTTTTTCACCTGTAGTTCCGGCAGTGACATCCGCCCCACTCTGCATATTCCGTCTTTAAAGGACTGGTGCGAAATCGAGTTTGAGACAGACGGCGTATACTCAGACTCTCCCATGGGCCAGTTTTCAAGCCCCGTTGGACTGACAGGTGTTCCGTACATCGACGGCAAACAGCCGAGCGGAACGATCGTGTTCCCCAAGTCGCTGACCGAGGTCAAGTCCTGCGCATTTTACAATTGGACGGGCATCACCGAGATCGTTTTGCACGACGGTATCACCGAGATCGGCGAGCTGGCGTTTTCCGCACCCGATCTGCAAAAAATCAATCTGCCCGACGGCATCCCCGACATCAAAATGGGTACGTTCTGCGGTTGCTATGATCTGACGGAGATCGACATCCCCGATTCCGTTGAATCGATTGGATTCGGTGCGTTTTATGCATGTTTTGGCTTGACGGAAGTCACCCTGCCGACCTCCCTGCACTACCTCGGTACGGATGTGTTTGCATTATGCGAGAAGCTGTCGACCATCCATATCACCGATCTTGCGTCGTACCTGCGCATCTTTTCGGAAGTTCCCCATCAGGACGGTTATTTGCTTCAAGGCGGCCGCTACGGCAAACGCACGCTGTACTTAAACGGCGAAAAACTCTCCGAGATCGTCATTCCGTACGAGATCAAGGTGATCCCGCCGTATGCGTTTTACGGCTGTGACACGCTGACCAAGGTGACCTTTGAGGATACTGTTGACTTGATCGGCGTGGGTGCTTTTGCCGACTGTACCGCGCTGACTGCGGTGCAAAGAATCATCGGCGGAGATACAATCAGAACTGCAGGCGCATACATCGTACAAGGCGGAGCGTTTTCGGGCTGTACGAGCTTGACGGACATTCCGAGCGTTTATGATTATATCGGAAAACAAGCATTTGCAAACTGCACCGCATTGACCGAGATCGAATTGGATACGACGCAATTGGCGCCCGACGCGTTTAAAGGCTGTACATCGCTGACAAGCGCCAAGCTTCCGATCGCTCTGCAGGATTGTACGGTAGACAAAACCCACAGCCTGTATGCGCTTACCGAAGTGAAATTGTGGGGTACAGAAACGACCGATGCGTTTTTGGAGCGCTTCACGGAAAGCGGCAAGGAAGGAAACAGAACCGTCTACACCCGCTGTGACCACGACTGGGCGCAAAAGGACGGTTCCCCGCGTGCAACAAAAGACGGCTGTGCGTTTGACAGCGAATGCACGAAATGCAAAAAGGTCAAAACCGACCTGCAATCACACGAAATCGGCGACTGGGCGGTCGTGGTCGAGCCTACCGAATCGAACAACGGCAAAGAAGAGCTTGCCTGCACCGTCTGCGGCGAGGTTTTGAACCAAAAAACATTGGAAAAACTACCCCCGAGCGAAGAAAGCACAGAAGAATCCGAGCGAGAGCCCGCAGAAATCTCCGAGGAACCCTCTGCTCCGACCGAGTCCGCGGCAAGCGAGCCTGCCCCGGCTGAACCTGACAAAGAGGGCGTGCCCGTATGGGCAGCCGTGCTGTCCGCATTGCTTGCCGCATCCTGCGGTGCGGGCATTGTGTGGCTATGGAAAAAGAAAAAGTGAGACGCCGATGTGAAGTTACGGCTAACGCCATAGTGAAGTTTTGTGCGTCGCACAAAGTTTGCCCGCTTCGCCGCAGGCGTATTTCACTCATTCCGCAGGAACGAATTTCGTTGAAAAAAGCACGCTTTCGCGTGCTTTTTTCTGGCGGACAGAAAGGGATTCGAACCCTTGAACGGGGTTAACCGTTACACGATTTCCAGTCGTGCGCCTTAGACCAACTCGGCCATCTGTCCAAACGTTGCCGTGATGTCGACAACAGCGGTATTATAGCACAGATTTTTGCCGTTGTCAACCGCTTTTTGCATATTTTTTGGATTTTTCTTTGCGTTTTTGCGTATACTGAAAAAGATGCAACAGAGTTGCAAACGATGTTGCGACAAAAGTCGCAAATGAAGTTTCGGCTTGCGCCGCAAATGAAGTGCAAGCAAAGCTTGCAACGATGTTGCCGCTCACGCGGCAAACGGTATGTTGTTTCCCTTTGGAGAAATTCCTCTCTGTAAACAACTCTCCGTTTGTGCAACAGTGTTGCACAACTTCATTGCACGGAGTGCAACTTCATTTCGGCGAAAGCCGAAACTTCATTGCCGCAAAGCGGCAACTTCATTTTTTATCTTGCACCGTGTGCACGCACACAGTGCAAGATAAAAACAAAAGCACCCGTCAGGGTGCTTTGCTGGTGACCAGTAGGGGAATCGAACCCCTATCTTCGCCGTGAGAGGGCGACGTCTTAACCGTTTGACTAACCGGCCGTCATTTGCAAGGCATATATTAACACAAAAATAGCCGTTTGTCAAGCCTTTTTTGCAGAAATTTTTTCAAACCCCAAAAAAGTGAGGTGCGTGTCATGTTTTCGGAGGAACGGATCCGACGCCTTTTGTATACTTCCGTCGGAATCGGCCTGGCACTTCTTGCGCTCTTTTTGTTCTTTCGCTATCTTTTCGGTGCGCTGTTGCCTTTTTTGATCGCGTACCTCATCGCGTTTTGCCTGCAGCCGTTGGCACGCGCGATGGAAAAACGCGCAGGCATCTCGCGCAAGGCGACCGTTCTGATCGCCGTCTGTCTGATCGTCGCGCTGTTGATCTTTGTCTGCACCGTTGCCATTCGGCGTGTAAGCCGCGAGCTGACTTCCCTTGCGGAGTCGCTCGGCTCGTTTCTCTCCCGCGTGCGCAACGATCCCGCCTACGCGGACGAGCTTGCCGATTTTTGGGCAGAAAAGCTCCCGTTTGTCGACACGCACGCGGTCTTTGGCGACCTCGACGGGCGGTTGACCGAACTGCTCTCTTCCCTCGCGGAACAGCTCTCGGGCTCGATCCTGCCGTTTTTGGCAAACCTTGTTTCTTCCCTGCCGAGCGCCTTGCTCTCGGTCGTCGTCGTGTTGATCGCCTCGTACTATTTTGCGACGGATTTCCGCAAGTTCAACGCCGCCGTCAAGGGGCTGATCCCAAAAAGCATGGCAGAGCCGCTTTGCAACGCCAAAAACACGCTCGTGAGAACGGGCGGCAACTTTATGCGCGCGTACGGCATGCTGATGCTCATCACCTTTTCGGAGTTGTTCTCCGCACTGCTCATTCTCGGCTACCGCTACGCGTTTTTGATCGCGCTGTTTACCGCGCTCATCGATGTGCTCCCCGTGCTGGGGACGGGAACGGTTCTGCTCCCGTGGGCGGCCTTTTACTTTTTGGCAGGAGACACCAAAAGCGGAATCGGCATTCTGATCGTTTACGCCGTCATCACCGTTGTGCGCCAGATCCTTGAGCCGCGCATCGTCGGCAAATACATCGGTCTGCCGCCGCTCGCGTCCCTCGCTTCCATGTATATCGGCTTGCGGCTCATCGGCTGTTGGGGCATCTTTCTCTTCCCCGTCGGC
>JAFQII010000105.1 GCA_017397605.1 Clostridia bacterium | reverse complement strand
CAAGGCGGTTTTGCAGGCTCAGATTCAGATCAAGATGCGTCTGCGCGTTCTCGCCCGAGAACGCAAGCCCGCGCGAGGCGAGCGTCTGTCCGATGTTGCGCTCCGTCCTTTTGGTATCGATCGCGGCTCTGTTTTTGCTCTGCACGGTCTGTGATGCGAGTTGTTTTTGCTTTGCGTCATACGCATTTGCCGCGTTTTGCTTTGCCTGCTCGTACAGCGCGGCGATCGCCTTCTGCTCGGCGGAATAGCCGTCCAGCGCCGCCTTTGCCCCGGCAAGCCATGTATCATAATCCTTTTCTGCCATAAGTTCCTTTCCCGACTGCCGACGCCTGCAAGGACAAAATCTCGCACGACGCGTAGTCGTTTTCGTTTAGTTTGAGCTTGAGATACGCGCTTGTCGGCACGGGCGGGCGGAAATGCACGTCAAACACGCGATGCTCATAGTTTTCGGGGCTGACCGCCGTCACTGCCGAAAGCGGTTCGCCGCGGTCCGTCTGGTACGACCACACAAACGAGGGCGTGCCGCCCGCGCGGACGGAAAAGCCGATCTCCGTCACCTTGCTCCGTCTGCCGTCGCCAAACGACACAAACGGGCTCTCCCAGCAAGCGTGGATCATCCCCTCGTTGTCAAAATTGCTCGTCTCGTCCAGAAACAGAATCTTGTTTCCGCGCGAGAAAAACAGCGTGCCGTCGCACTCGGTCATGCAGTCCGCCGCAAAATTGTCGTAGACGTACCACGCCCCGACGCGGTAATTGTAGATGTACGCCGTCTCTCCCGCGATCAAAAACAATTCGCCCGTTGCACGCAGGTTAAACAACCGCACACCCGAAAGGTCGCCCGATGCCAACAGACGGCGCATGCTCTTGCCGACCGCGCCCGAAAAGCAGACGGCGTTTTTTTCGTTTTCGACCGCCGTCGAGCTCCATCGGTTGAGTCCGTCGGCGCACAGCGTCACGGGCTCGTTGTTCATAATGCATCCCGTGTTTTTGAGCAGGTTGCCCTTTTCGCCGTTGAGGTTGTACACGGGAAACGACGCGTACACGTTGCCCAACGTGTCCGTTTGCAGTTCTCTGTACGAATAAAACGCGCGGTCCTTGGTAAAGATGAGCTGTCTGTCATACTGCGAAATGATGTCCGTGATCTCCGAGTCCCCGATGATCGTGTAGTTGTTTTCGGGAAAATACTCCGCCGAGGGCAAGCCGTCCGCCAACTCGGAGTGAAAGCGGTACGCGGGGTAATCGGGGTTTCCCCACAAAAACACGTGCCCGTCCGTGTCACCGCCGAACAGCATCACGCCCGACGCGTTCAGAATCACATCCGCGCGGTTTTCGTACACCTCGTACTCCACCTCGATGTTGTTGATGCCTTCGGAAAACGGGTACTCGGGCGTGACCGTTCCTTTTACAAGGTCGGCAGTGCAATTGAGCGCGTAGATCGAACCGTGTTCCTTGACGGAGACGATGCGCTTGATGTTTTTTTCGGGCAGTCGGTAGGTTGTGGAGGTTCCGTCGCAGGAAAACTGCACACGCCTGCGCGCGGACAGCATATTGACGTCCTCAAACGGCTCGCCCGCACCGTTTGCGTCACAGCCGATCGCAACCAACGGCGTATAGCCCTGCACCTCCGACAGCGTCCTGCCGTCAAAGCGGGAGTATTTGTTTTGGTTCTTGATATAAACCGTCCTGCCGAACTCAAACAGCGTGTTTCTGCCCTCGCCGACATCCCCGATCTCGACGGGAATACCCGTCTCCTGCTCGACGGAAAACAGCTTGCCCCCTGCGGTGTACAAAAACAGCCTTTCTCCGCCCAGATATCCGCTCCAAAGCCCCGTCACGGTCTCCCCTGCGGGAATGAGCGTCGTGATGCCGTACCGTTTTTGCAGCGTACGGTTTTCCGTCACGCGGAAATTGCGCATGTACGGCGAAAGCGCAAGGTCGTCGGAAAACACATGCCGCTCGTCGATACCGCCAAAGGCGCGTACTGCGTTTGTGTATTTCATTCGTAGACCTCCACGATGTAATGTCTGCGCGCCGTTCCGTCCTTGAGCAGTCTGTTTGCCGCATCGTTTGCATGGTACTGCAAAACGGTGTAAAGCTCCTTGTCCTCCTCTGCGATCAACAGCGACGCGAGTCTGTACGGAAGCACCGCACTGCAGATGCCGTTGTGCATGTCGACCGTCTCCTCCAGCCCGTTCAAAAACACCATGCGGCGTTCCGTTTTAAAAAGCCGTTCGTCCAGCGCGTGATATTCGCCCGCAAGGGTATTCAAAAGCCCGACGGCGCGCGACTCGAGGTCGCCGACGTCATCGGGCAGGCTGTCGGACGCGCCGCGCAGTGCGCACAGATCCAGCGCACGTTCAAAAATATCTCTTCCGGTCATGTTTTCTCTCCTTATGATCATGAGGCTCCGCCTCATACTCCGCCAAAGGGACTTTTTGAAAAAAGTCCCTTTGGAATCTTCAAAAACCTTTGTGTTAGTGGTTTTCTACGTAGCGTCTTCCCAGCACAGCGACCTTGAGTCCCGTGTAGTTTGCAAACGCAAGATGCACACAGCCGTCGGTTTTTACGGTTTCGCCGGACGAAATGCTGATACGCTTGACCGTTCCCGCAGGGACGGTATAAACCGTATCGTTCATCTTGCCGACGTAATCGCCGCCGCAAACGGTCACGGAAACATCCGCAGACGCCGCGGACGCGTCCAGAATGACGTCGATCTCGCCCTTGCAGTCGGTCATACCGATCGCCGCTTCGGCGGATTTGATCTCGTTGTAAACAAGATCCTCAAGCACAAAGTTTTTGGTAATGATGTTACAGGTCATGTATGGTTTCTCCTTTCAAATATGCGTTACGCGTTCTCACCTTCGGTGACAGGGCAGCAGATCAGCTCGTCGGGCTTGATGACCTTTGCGCCAAAGACCACTCTGCCTCTGACCGCCTTGTCAAACGAGCCTTCCATTCTGTCGATGACCTGCGTCTCCAGAATCTGCTCGGCGTAAGCGATCGCGGAATACGAGCCCGCAAGCATCATCGTCTTGCCGTCGACGGCGGAAAGCTGGTTGGAAACGTACACGTCACAGCCGAGTTCATCGGTAAAGCCGACCGAGCCCGTGCCGTTGACGCCGTTGTTGATCTGGAACTTGATGCCTGCCAGCAAAAGCTTGGACTTGACAAACGGAGGGACGACGATCCACGTTCTGCCGTCGGGCACGTTTGCTTCCTCGAGCTT
>JAFQII010000104.1 GCA_017397605.1 Clostridia bacterium | reverse complement strand
CGGATGATCCCGCGCACCGTGCCTTCCGTGTCGCGGTAAAGCGAGTAAACGGACGAGAAATTGCATCCCGTTGCGCACATCAAACGGAAACGGTCGTCTTTGGCTTTGGAAAGTGTTTCCTCGTGCGGAAGCACCACGCGCTCCGAAAACGGAACGAGTCCGACCAAGCATACCAAGCCGTCAAAGGCGTAGGTTTTGCCTGCGACCTCAAAGCTCTCGCGGTAGAGATAGATACCTGCTTTTTCGTCTTTTGCGAGAATGCCGTCTGCGAGCCATTCGGAGAGAAGCGCGCCTGCATTTGCGTAGCGGTCTTCGCCGCCGCGCGGGAGCTCCAAACGGATCAGGTTATGCTCGTTGGCGTCGCACAGCGACGTGTATTCCGCATCGCTGACGATATCGTAAGGCGGACAGACGCAGGTCGAAAGTGCGCCCGCCTTTTGCGTGTACCGCAACGCGCGGATCGGTTTGATGGTAGCCATTTTTGTTTTCTCCTTTTGTAGCCCGCATGGCGGGCAGATGCTATGGTTTTGTCCCCTCGGGGGGCAAAACCCGTCTGAAAAACGATCTGTTTTTCAGGCTACTCTTTTTGCAGTTTTGCAAAACTGCCCATGATTCGTTTGATCGAGCCGCTGTCAAAGCGGATCTCATACAGCATGTCGCCGCCCATTTCCTGCGCCGCAAGAATTTCTCCCGGCCCGAAAAAGGCGTGCTTGACACGGTCGCCTGCGGCAAAAACGGTTTGCCCGCCCGCAGGTCTTGCCGTCTCGCGGGGGCGTCCGAAGCGGATCTCCTCCGTCTGTCTTTTTGTATACGGATCGGGTGCGGCTGTTCTGCGCACCTCGTAGGATTTTTGCGTGTGCTCGTCGGGAATCTCCGCCAAAAACCTTGACGGACTGCGGTATTCCGTTCTGCCGTAGAGCATACGGGACTCGGTGTGGAACAAGTACAGCATGCGCTTTGCACGTGTGATTGCAACGTAAGCGAGCCGTCGTTCTTCTTCGATACCGCCTTCCATGATCGCCTGCAGGCTGGGGAACAACCCGTCCTCAAAACCGATCAGAAAGACCACGGGGAACTCCAGTCCTTTTGCGGAGTGTACGGTCATCAGCGTCACCGCGTCCTGTCCTTCTTCTAAGCTGTCTACGTCGGAAACGAGCGCCATCTCCTCCAAAAACGCCGACAGCGTCGGATTCTCTGCGGAATCCTCAAACTGGCGCACAGTCGAGAGCAACTCTCGCACGTTCTGTTCGCGCTCGTGCTCGATGTCTCCGTCTGCCTCGGCTTCTTCCGCCAAAAAACGCATGTAACCGCTCGCGGTCACGATGTATTCCACCGTTTCGGACAGCGTGTGTTCTTCGGCATAATCGCGCATGCTTTCAATCAAGCGCGAAAACTCGATCAGCTTGTTTGCCGCCTTGCCCAACTCGGGATACACGTTGGCGCGGCAGGCAATCGCGTACATGCTGTCGTGCTCGGCCGCGGCGATGCTTTCCAGCCTGGAGGCGGTCGTGTCGCCGATGGCGCGCTTTGGCACGTTGAGAATGCGGCGCAGGCGCACGTTGTCTGCGGGGTTGTTGACCACCGACAGATACGAAATGACGTCCTTGACCTCTCGGCGCTCGTTAAACCGCAAGCCGCCGCAGATGCGGTACGGGATGCGGGCTTTGACCATCGCCTGCTCAATATTGTTTGACAAAGCGCCCACACGGTACAGCACGGCAAAATCGCCGTATCGGCATTCGCCTGATGTGACCTTGCGCTTGATTTCGTATGCAATAAACGAGGACTCCTCGTTTTGGTTTGTGGGGCGTTCCACACGGATCAGCTCGCCCTCTCCCGCGGCGGTCCATAGATTTTTGCCCTTGCGCTCTCGATTTTTGGCGATGACGGCATTTGCCGCATCCAGAATATGCCCCGTGGAGCGGTAATTCTGCTCCAGACGGATCGTTTTGGCTCTCGGGAACGCGCGGTCAAACTGCAAAATATTCTCCACCGTTGCACCGCGGAAGCTGTAGATCGACTGGTCATCGTCGCCGACGACGCAGACGTTTTCCTTGCCGCCGCCAAGCATGGTGACCAGGCGGTTTTGCGACGGGTTGGTGTCCTGAAATTCGTCCACCAGAATATAGTCAAACTGTGTGCGGTATTTTTGCAATACCTCGGGAAACTCCGAAAACAGCTTGTCCGTCAGCATGATGATATCATCAAAGTCCAACGCGTTGGACTGCTTGAGCTCTCTTTGATACTCGCCGTAGATGTTGGCAGTCTTGACGATGCGGTCATCCTTGCCCGCATCCATCAGCATTTCTTCGGCGTCATAGCCTTTTTCTTTGTACCGCGAAATCAGCGAAATGACCGCCTTGACCGACAGCATTTTTTCGTCGGTGTGTCGGCGCTTCATAATCGCGGTGATCAGTTTTTTGACATCGTCGGTGTCGTAGATCGTAAAACTGCCCGTATACCCCAGCAGATCGATGTGTCTGCGCAGAATGCGCACGCAGATCGAGTGGAACGTGCCTGCCCAGATGTCGTTTGCGCGGTCGCCCAAAAGCGTTTGCAAACGCTCTTTAAACTCATTTGCGGCCTTGTTGGTGAATGTAATGCAAAGTACGCGGTACGGACGTGCGGGATCGACCGCTGTTTTTTCCAACGCGGTACGGATTTTTGCGCGGGAACCGCCCTCTGCCTCGCACATCTCGGCGTAAATCTCGTCCGCTTCGGCGGGGAGCTCTTCGTTTTGCCATGCATCGCCAAACAAAATCAGATTGCCGATGCGGTTGACCAAAACCGTCGTCTTGCCGGAGCCCGCGCCCGCAAGCACCAAAAGCGGGCCGCGTACCGTCCGGACAGCTTCTTGCTGCGGTGCATTCAAAAAGCCGTAGTATTTTTCAAACAGCGCGCGCTTTTTTTGATTGAATTGTGCTGTCGAAACGGACATGAAACACCTCGCGCGTACGCGCATAAAAAAATTATGTCTCTATATTATATACCACGAAACAAAAAAAATCAACTCTTTTTTTGCCGAAAACATTGCAATCACGCATTTTCTATGATAAAATGTCAACAAAAAAGAGTGAGAGGAACGCAAAATATGAAAAAGCTGAGATTTCTTGCTGTACTGCTTTTGACGGCAATGCTGTTACCGCTTACACTGTCGGCTTCTGCCTACGGTGCGGGCGACAACAAACTCATCATTACGCATATCAATACGACCAATTCCACCGAGGGCTCTGCGATCGTGCTTTCGGGCACGGCGGTACAAAAAGTGGGGGAAAAGGGCAATTTTGCATGGTGGTCCGTCTACGTTTTTGATTGGGATGACGAGCAAGGTTGCTTTGTTCTGGTTGACAAAAATACCAATTCCAATAACGTGGACAAGTCTGCGATGGAGATCCCCGAAAACGGATTTGCATACTGCATTTGCGTGGGCAACGACTATTCCGCTTCGGGCGGCATCAACTATATTACCGACCGCATCAAGGACAGCAATAACTACGCAAAAGGTCTGTCCGAGGGCGACAAGGCGTATCTCTACGGAGCCAACCTCTTTGCGGGCGTGGTCAAAAACAATGGCAAAAACTGGTACGCGGCGGACTATGTCAGTGAGTCCTATGTCAAGATCGGCTCGCCCGACGAGGGAAAGGCCGCGTATGATCCGACCGACGAGTCGCAGAGACTGGTGCAGTTTGAAATCAAGACCAATTACGTCAACGACAAACATTATGCAAACGGTGACTGTATTTTGTTTGATGCGTCATTCGGTGATTATGTCAAAAACAGCTACGACTACAGCTGGTGGAGAGCTTTGATCTGCGGCTGGAACCCCGAAAAGGGATGTTATACCGTTATCGGCACGGACAATGCAACGGGCTCGGGCAACAGCAAGTCTCCCGTGATCCCCAAAAACGGTTTTGTACTCATGGACTGTTACTCCTCCTACATGAGCAGCTTTGATGCTGCCAAGGTGGGAGCGAACGTATATCTCTACAAAGAAGGCGATCAGTACCGCGTGCTGTTAAACCTTCCCGACACTTCCAAAACGCCCGTCACGCCCGCAAATGCGGACAGCATTCAAGCCGCTCCCGTACTCAAGGGCATTTCCGGGGACGGCAAGATCAAATGCACGGCCGAAGGCTTTACCGTGGAATGGAGCGCAGTGGAGGGAGCAACCTCCTATACCGTTTCCGTCAACGAATCGGGCGTTTGCACACTGGGTAATCTGGCGGTGGCTCCCACTGTGGTGACCGATACCTCGTTTACGCTTCCCGACGGCATTTTGGAGGTCGGCAGTGCGTATACCGTGACGGTTTCCGCAAACAACTCCGTATCTGCGGTCGGCAAGCTGTTCTGCTTCTCCGCAGAAGCACTGGAAAGCAGTCTTTCCGACAAGACCGTTCTTGCGTTCGGCGACTCGCTGACGGCAAGAAGCGGCTGGGTCGGCATGCTCGGCGGTTTTATCGGCACCGAAGTGATCAACGCGGGGGTCGGCGGCGACTCCACCAACAATGCGATCGCACGCTTTGAAAATGACGTACTCAAAAAGAATCCCGATGTCGCTCTTGTCTGCTTCGGTATGAACGACCAGGCGCAGAGCACCTCCAAGGGCGCACCCAACGTTTCGCTCGAGACTTATATCAAAAACATGACGAGCATCATCACTGCACTGCAGAAAAACGGCACGGATGTTATTTTGATCGCACCGCATGATGCATATGCGGGAGAGGGCTATTACAAGCCCGGCGAATACGGATTGGACTACGCCTACGGCAACATGAAAGATTTTTGCGATGCAGTGCGCGCACTTGCGGTCCGCTACGATTGCGGTCTGGTAGACATCTACGCCGAGACGCAAAGCGTTGATATGAGCAAGTTTTTGAACGTCGGCGACGGCATTCACCAGTCTCCCGAGGGACATACGCTGTGGGCGAAATACGTTTCGGACTATCTGCTTGCAAGATACGACGGCAAAAACGCGGCTGCGGTTACGGTAGAATGCAAGAACGAAAGAGGCGAGACGATCGATTCCTACGAGTTGATCGCCGCGGTAGGTTCTTCGCTGTACGTCCCCGCAAAAGAGATTGACGGTTACACTTTTGAGAGCGAGCCGCAGCTTGTTGGGGTCGACGGCGACATGACGGTCAGCTGCCAATACGCATCTCCTCATGTATTCGGCGACGTGGATGGAGACGGAAGAGTTGCTCTCAGAGACTATATGATGCTCAAGAGACATATTCTCGGCAGTTATACGATTACCGATGTGCCCTTGTATGCAATGGATCTGAACAACAACGGCGAGGTTGAGGCGATGGACTACATGGTGCTCAAACACACGATCCTCGGTACGTATACGATTTCCGCATAAACGGCAAAACAAAAACGGCTCGGTCGTGTGACCGAGCTGTTTTTTGCGTCAGATATCAGTTTTTGAGCATGCCGCAGTAGTTGAGTACCGAGAGAACGATACCTGCAACCGCATAGACATCGACAACGATGCCGACCAGCTTGAGGACGATGCCGACCAGTGCGCCGACAACGGGAATCCAACCGGTTACAAAGCCGACAACCCACATCAGTACGGATGCAACGACAAATGCGATGATGTGAATGACGAGCGATTTGATCAGCGTGGAGGAATCCTTTTCTTTGACAGCGAATGCAAAGGGAAAGAACTTTTTGAGCATATCCATGATTTGTATCTCCTTTTTTGTTTTTTTCAGTATAGCACAGCCGAATGCAATTTGCAAGTGCTTTGGATCAAAAAATACTTCTGAACGCATGCCCCGCAAGCAGCAGAACCGCTGCGGCAAGCAAGGTGACGGAACGAGCTTTTTCATTTTTGGCAAATATAACGTATAGCACGGCGGCGATCGGCGGAACAAGCCACGCGGGATGGTAGGCAAATGCCGATGCGAAATCAAAACGCAATGCACTGACGACCGCGCGTGTCATGCCGCATCCGGGGCATTGTACGCCAAACAGAAAACGGATCGGACATCCGATGCCCGTCAGCT
>JAFQII010000009.1 GCA_017397605.1 Clostridia bacterium | reverse complement strand
AGCCAGAGTGCTTTTGTCGAGCGGCTTCTCCCGCTGTTGAGCGACGAGGAGCTTGCGATCTACAAAAGCGGCCGCAACGCCAAGAGCGCGCACCGTTCCAGGAGCGCATCCGCGGTAGATTACCGCAGAGCGACGGGATTGGAATGCTTGTACGGCTATTTTTGGCTCAGCGGCAACCACATGCGTGCAAAAGAGTTGTTTTTGCAATGCGTTTCAAATGAGAGGAGCACGGAAACATGACAGAATTGACCGAAAAAGAACTCAGGGTATACCAATTTGTCAAAGAATGTATCGAGCAGGACGGCTATGCACCCGCCGTGCGCGACATTTGCCGCGCGCTGGGTATCAAATCGACCTCTACGGTACACAGCTACCTGCACCGCCTGGAGGCAAAAGGCTACCTGCAGATGTCCTCCCGCAAGAGCCGCGCGATGCGCATCGAGTCTGACGTGAGCGAAAGCGGCGAGCAGACCAGACGTGTCCCGATCCTCGGCAGAGTTACGGCAGGCACGCCGATTCTCGCGGTGGAAAACTATGACGGCTACGTTGATTTTCCGACCGTAATGTCCCGCGGACGCTCCAACCTGTTTGCGCTCCGCGTCATGGGCGAGAGTATGATCGAAGCGGGCATTCTTGACGGTGACATTGTGATCGTCGAGAGCATGCACCACGCAGACGACGGCGATATCGTTGTTGCCATGATCGAGGACGAGGCGACCGTCAAGCGCATCTACCACGACAGCGGCCGTATCCGCTTGCAACCCGCAAACTCCGCGATGAAACCGATTTTCGCCGACGAAGTGACCGTGCTTGGCAAGGTCATCGCCAATTTCCGTTTTTATTGATTTTTTTATCAAAAAAACTTTGCAAAACCCCTTGACAACCGACATGTTTTGTGGTATTCTATCATGCGTTGGCAATGAGATCCACTAGCTCAGTCGGTAGAGCATCTGACTTTTAATCAGGGGGTCCGGAGTTCGAGTCTCCGGTGGATCACCACCAAAAAAGACAAGTTTCGTGAGAGACTTGTCTTTTTGTTTTTTCAGCCGCTTATGCGTCGCTGCCGCAAACTTTTGCGGCAACCATAGTTCCATTCGATCAGTTTTTTCAGTGCGGTTCGTTCCATATCTATACCTCCGACAATTGATATGGGTATTATATCATAACTTGCACCATTTTGCGATAGATTTTGGCACTTATTTGCACCTTTTTGCACCTTTTTGATACAATTAATTGCACCTGCTATCAATACACGTATTTTCATTTTCCAAAGCGGCGGAGACTTTTTTGCTTCAGAACCCCCAAATCTCAAAAAATACACAGCAAAATGCAACTTTTTTAAAACATTCAAACTCGCATCTTTGTCGATTTGTGAAAAAATTTGATTAATCTGTGAAAAGTACTTGATTTTTGACTTTTCATCGTGTATACTTACACTCGAGAAAAAAAGAAAAAAATAAACAGAAAAGGAATTACTTATTATGAACAAAGGTTTTTCTCTCGTTGAACTGATCGTTGTTATTGCGATCATGGCAATCCTCGTAGGTGTTGCAGTTCCTGTATACACCAGCTACATTGGCGAAGCAAACAAGGGCGTTGATGCTCAGTATGCTGACGAGCTTGAAAGAGCTGTCGACACTTTGGTTATTGACATTACCGCTGGCCTCACCGACGAATACAAGAATTACAACATTCCTAAGAGCATCACTTGGAGCAAACCTGCTTCCGGTACGGAATACCTCACTCTTGAATTCGATGGTGATCTTGCAGATGACGGTTTTAAAGCAGCGCTTACTAAGTTAATTGCTACTGATGTTGAACCCAAATACGACGAAACTGCAATCACAATTAATATTGCAGAATACACCAAGGATGCAGACGGTGCTACAAATTCTTCTAGCTCCACTGGCAACGGCGAATAATTAAACCTACTAATCACCCATGGGTCATCCCATGGGTGATTTTTTATTTCCCGACATGGGACAAAAAGGGGACAAAAAAGGGACGATTTTCGTCTCTTTTTTTGCTATACTATCATCAGTGCTCCAAATATATTTTTAGGAGAAAGAAAAGAATGCTCACAAAAAATTTTTACGCCATTCTTGCAGGCTTGCTCCGCCGCAGGGAAGGCAAACAGTACACCGTATCGGTGACGGATTGCCAAGGGAACATCCAGACGACGGACAGCTTTTTTACCGATGCGGTACCGTACACCTTGTTTGGTGCGATCTCCAACGGTGCAAGCTGGGCTGACGGCAGTAAACACGGCATTTGGCGCGGTACGTTTTTCGGTACGGGAACAACGCCCGCGACGGTTGACGACATCGTCATGGAGTCCCCGATCACAAGGACGGACATCACGCACGCGTCGCCCGGTACGCCCGGTCTTTGCGTTGAACTCAACGCCGATCACATGCTGATTTCCGCAACGCACAAGGTGACCAATAAGTCGGGTCAGGATATCGCAATCACAGAGCTCGGCGCGTACGGCAATATGTTTACCTCAACGGACGTTCCGTTTATGCTCGACCACACCGTACTGCAAGACCCGATCGTCATTCCTGCAGGACAAACCGTCCCCATCGACTACGAAATCAGATTCCCGTACGGGAAGTAAAGGGTAAACAACATGCTCACAAAGAACTTTTACGAATATCTCGGTGCTTTTTTCAGACGCACCGGCGCTGATGTTGAATATCGTGCTCAACTCACAAAATTTGACGGTGAAAAAATCAGTCACAACATCAGCATGTCCAGCGCTTTGCCGTTTTCGCTGCTCGGCAGTATGGTACATCCCAAATGCGTTCCGATCGGATCGGAGCAATATTGGTACGGTACGTGGTTTGGAACAGGTACAAAACCCGCAACGCCGGACGATTATACTCTGGAGTCGCCGATTACGGACGGTTCATTGTCTTTTTACAATGCGTCATCAGTGTCAACCGTTTCAAACGAGGATCATTTT
>JAFQII010000008.1 GCA_017397605.1 Clostridia bacterium | reverse complement strand
TTTTCAAAACCGTTCCAAAAAAATATGTCAGCGTGATGTAAAAAACCAAACTCGGGAGCATCACACACAGATCGATGCGAAGCATTCGCACAAGAGAGTCGCCAAAATAGTTCCACTTGCCGAGATACGGAACACCGCCGCGAGTATAGAGATAAAGGTGCAGGCACAAACCGTGGGACACTACTGTTGCGATCGCGGCTATGCTGATGATCGCCGCTAACCGTCCCGTGAGGTATCGAAAATACGGAACACCCGCCGCCTTTTCGATCTCAAAAAAATCGTCTCCGTAATCCCGATTCAAAACCAATACGGTCGTGACAATACTAAACAGCGGCAATGCGGTAAAAGCGAGCGTTGAGATCAAAGAATTTGCGACGACCTGAATGTAATCGTTGTAAGAAAGCACCATGCCCGGTTCATCGTCTCCGACGTAAAATCCGCCGATCGCACCGCTGACGGCGGTGATGATCATGATGGCAAATAACAGCCAAAACGTAGCCGAGCGGAAGATAATTTTGAGGGTGTTGAGATAGGTTTTTGTCCACATGACTGTTTGTTACCTTTCGTATGTGTATTCCTGCACGTCTTTTACACATGCAATCGCCCGCAATTCACCTTGGAGCTCCTCGGGCAGATTCAGTTCTTCTTCGGTCGTTTGATAGATTGGGAAACACTTTCCGCCGTTGCTTACGACTTGTTGCTTGGGATCGATGATGGGCGCTCTGTCAAACATGAAAACCAATTCATCTTTCTCGTTAAAAAATACCCAAGTGATTGCGGCCTGAACCAACGCATCTCCTTGGTTGCCGCTGCTGAAAAACGCAAGCAAGGTTGGATAGAGCTTGTAGTCTTCTTTTATTTGTTGTTCGTAGATCGGCGCTTTGTCTTTTACTATTTTCGTCAGTTTAAATTCAAGATCTTTTGCATATTCCGGACCTGTATACGTCTTGCAATCGATCTTGTAAGCAAAATCCGCAAACGCAAATCCGGGGTGAAACAGAAAATAGTTTTGATAACCCGCCGAGAATTGGTCAAAGGTTTTTGTCTCGGTTTGAATTGCATTTCCGTCTTTGTCGAGATAAGTGCCGTGGATCGTGATGCTGTATACATTTGCGGAATCGTTTGTGACATCTACTACCGCGGCATTCGTATCCTTGTATGCAAAGATTTTGTACCCGACGGAAACGTTGACTTCCTCATCGGGCGCGTCCGAAATCTCGACTTCGATTTTTGATTCGGCGTCAAACTCCGAAATCACGTATTCTGTATTTTTTTGACTGCATCCGCACAACACGGCGGCGAGCAAAACGATCATGACAATGGCTTTGATTTTTTTCATAAGTACCTGCTTTCTTTTCAATATTTAAACCGTACGTCTGCGAATGCGAAGATAGGAAACAATGGAGAACAAAAGGGAAGACCCGATTAGAAATACGATTCCGATTACGGCGTCTGCGGCAGTCAGATCAAACACCTGAAAGGCAAATTCATAGTTCTCTGTATCAAAAAGCTGAAAATACAGCCGCAGTTTGCCCGGCATAGGGGAGTAGTAGTCAAAAAACAAGGTCATAAACTCGCTGATGTAGCGGTACCGATAGGTAACGGAAACGTAATAATACGACAGCATCAACACGCAGGATACCGACGCGGTTGCATATCCTTTTTTTAAAAACACGCCGAGCAAATAGGTCATCGTGAGATAAAACAACAGCTCCGGCAAAATGACGCAGAAATCAAAGCGCAGCATCCGTACGACGGACTCGCACAGGTATTCCGCCGGTGTCAGCTTGGGCACGCCCCCTCGCGTGAGAACATACAGATGCAAACAGACCGCGTGCGATACCAGCATGCAAACCGTCACCACGGTAGCAACTGCCGCCAGTCTGCCTGCGACGTAGGGGAGATACCGCAAGCCGCTTGCTTTTTCGATCTCAAAAAAATCATCTCCGTAATCCCTGCTGAGAACAAGGAGCGTCACCACGATGGCTACTAAAGGGAGCGCGTACAGAGCAAGCGTTGAGATTCCGGAATTTGCAATCACTTCCACAAAATCGTGGTATGACACGCGGACCCCGGGCTCGTCATCTCCCACATAATAACCTGCAATCCCACCGTGTACCGCGACGGTCAGCAAGACGCAAACCATCAGCCAAAACGTCCCCGATCGCAGGATATTTTTGAGTGTGTTTTTGTACGTGATATAAAACATCGTGTTCTCCATTTTTTATTTTTCAAAATCAAAGACGGTTTCTTTTTCGTAGTTTAGATAGTAGTAGTACGTGTCGTAATCGTGTTCGAATTCATTGGGATTACGATCCACCTCGTGTACACATCCGATGCCTTTGATCTCACCCAAGTATTTCTCGGGCCAGATCAGTTTATCCTTGGTTGTCTGATAGAGTGGAAAAGCGTGAAATCTCGTTCCCAACGGAACGCCGCTAGAAGGAGAATGGATTTTTGCGTAAATGGCAATGATCTCTCCTCGGTCGTTGTAAAGCACCCAGTGCATAAAGATCTGTCTGGCAAAATTTCTGCCTTCTGCATAAGCGGTGGAGGTATATGCCGAAATGGTGGGGTACCG
>JAFQII010000103.1 GCA_017397605.1 Clostridia bacterium | reverse complement strand
TGCTCCTGCGGATATATTGCAGAATGCAAAAACAACATCTGGCAGTTGACCGATGCGCCCGACCTCGTGACAGACGGCGACGGCGACAAATATATCGGTTACGAGCATATCGGCATGGCATATTCGGGGAGCAGAAAGTATAAAATCGAAGACTCTGACGCCGTCTTAGCCGCCGAAATATCAAGGCTGACGGGTGACGGCGTATTTCTTGACCTCGGTTGCGGCGACGGATGTTTTACCGTGCCCTGCGCGGCAAACGGCACAAGGGTCATCGCGGGTGATATTTCCAATGCGATGCTGACAATTTTGCAGAGCAAAGCATAATGCAACCGTGTTTCGCTTGAAAACGTCACGCTGTGCCGTATGAATGCACTTGCAATTCCGCTGACGGACGAAAGCGTTGACACCGTGGTTGCAAACAGTGTTTTGCATCTGATCTCCAATCCGCAAAAAGTTTTGCGTGAGATCTGCCGTGTTCTCAAAAGAGGAGGCGCGTTTATTTGTGTGGATGATGTTCCGGGCAAGGTTGCCGAGACGCCGTACGATAATACGCAATACCTCGAGGTTGTCAATGCTTTTTACCGCGAGTATTGGAATCGATTGGGTACTCATGGCATCTATCCCCAAAAATACAGCTGGAAATTTGACCGCAACGCATGTTGCGACAGCCTTTTCGGCAAAAAGACGGAAAAATTGATCGAGCGTAACTGCGCATACGAAATTTCCCTTGGGGACGTTTTTTTGCCAAGAATGATTGGACGGGGCTTTTCCGATCAGACAAACGTCCCGCAAGGACTGCACGAAAAGGTGATCGCAGAATTACTGTCGACATTCCGCCAAACGTACGGCAACGATTTTACAGAGATCAAGTTCCGCGGAATCGAACAGAACATATCAGTAACGGTCTATCATAAGATATAAACACACCGCCGATGCACTCGGCGGTGTGCTTTGCTTAATATTGAATCTGATCAGTCACTTTTTTGATGCAAATGACAGCCCTGATTTCCCCTTTGTATTTTTCGGGCCATTCGAGCTTTTCGATCGGCTCGGTCGGGTTGAGCAGTGACACGTGATTGGCGCCCTCGTTGTTGAATTTTTCGTTCGCATGGGTCAAAAACATTCTGTCAAAGATTGCAATGATTTCATCCTTGCTATTGATCAAAATGTACGTTGTATAGGCTTGTAATACGATATCAGACTCATTTTTGGATTGAATAGCCGCAAAGATCGCGGGATACAGCGTATAGTTGCCTTTGTCGACCTCCGACCAAATTGCCGTACCGCGTTCCTCCAGCCCGATCAAACGGCAGCCAAACGCGTCTGCAAATATTTTTCCGCTGTAAACTTCAAAATCAAGCGTATACGAAAAATCGGCAAACTGCATTTGCGGGTGAAACAAAAAGTAGTTGCGGTATCCCGCGTAGAACTGATCAAAGCTTTTTGTTTCCGTTTTCAATACTGCTCCGTTTTCGTCCAGATATTGTCCTGTGACCGTAACGCTGTAATTGACATCGGTTGTGTTTTTGACCTCAAGAATGACAAGGTCATTGCCCTCGTATGTATATTTGATATCCTTGACCGAAAACGATTTTTCCGAGTCGGCGCTTTCGTCGGGAAAATACACGGATTCACTGTCAAAGCTTTCGATCGGGTCGGCAGAGGGGAAAGAGGGGTCTTCCTGCGATACGTCAGCGTCCTCGCCGCAACCGGACAGAGTTGCTGCCGTCAGGGCAACGAATAAAAATATAGATAAAATTCGTTTCATGCATGTGATTCCTTTCATGATATTTTACACCTCGCGTTTTCTGATGCGCAAGTACGACACACCGAAATAGACCAAAGACGCACCGACAAGAAACGCGATGCACAAGCAAGCCGCCGACAGCGAGGTGTTTTGCGAGACGAGCAGGTCCTCAAACCACTCGGTGTCATAATAATACAGATAATACGTCAGTTTTTTCGGGATCGGATGGAACCAATCAAAAAACGCTGTTGCATCGATCTGTCTCAGGCTTGCCATCAAAAAGAACTCCGACGCAAAGCAGAAAATTGCATACACCATTCCGCCGATTGCCGCGGAAATGCCGCTTTTGAACAGACTGCCCAAACAATAGGTGAGACAGACAAAAAATACGACGTTGGGTAAGCCTCTGGCGAAAACCATTCTGAGCAAACGTATCACGGAGTCGCTCAGCATTTCCGATGTACGCATTCCGTCCACGCCGCCGCGTGTGAATACAAACAGATAAAACGAATATACATAAAGCACCGTCGTGACCAAAAACACCGTGCTGACCAGCCCCGTAATTCTGCCGAACAGATATGCAGGGCATTTGACACCGGATGCCTTTTCGATCTCAAAAAAGCGGTCGCCGTAATCGCGGGTGAGAATCAAAGACGCCGCAATGACGGTAAAAAATGGGATCGAGTAACTCAAAATGTTGCTCAAAGCATTGGAGAAATGCTTGATGTATGTCTGATAATCAAGAATAAATCTCGGATCGGTATCGTATATGACCTCTTTCAGTTCTCGGTCAAAATACCCGTAACTGCCCTTGTATACGCCGTGTGTCGCAACGATGACGACCACCGCAAGGCAAAACCAAAAGGTGGGGGAGCGGAACAGATTTCTCCATGTATGACGAATTGTAACAGCAAACATACCGTTCTCCTATCATTCGGGCTTGATCTCATTCAGAATCAAGATCGCCGTGATTTTGCCCTCAAATTCCTCGGGCCAGACCAATGTTTCTTCTTTGGTATAATACAGCGGAAGATGCGACTCTCCCTCAAAAACGGGGTTGGGATCTGACAGAATCGCCTCGTTGATGTTGCCAAACCCGACGATCTGCTCTGTTTCGGT
>JAFQII010000102.1 GCA_017397605.1 Clostridia bacterium | reverse complement strand
GGTGCGTCTGTAATCACACTCAAAAAAGGAAAACGTGTTGTTTCTGTTGTTCCCTATGATCCGTTGCAGCTGCAATTGGAGAAACCGTCCAAATACAGAAAAACCAATTTGCCTGCCGCAGGCGTAGCGTTTGATAAAAAGTAAGAAATTAAATCTTGACATTATTTGCCATCATGTAGTATAATGATCTATCCGGGAGGTGATCGGGTTATGAAAAACGGTATGCAAAAACTGATAGACGGCATCATCGCGTTTCTGCTGTTGGCTTGCGCGTCTGTTTTGCTGTACAGATATACTGTGATCGGCGGATTGTTTTTGACATTGCTTTCTGTCTTGTATTTGATATTTGTTCTGGCGCGCACTTCCGGCGGACGTTTGCATTTTTTCCGCTATCGCAGCGGTGTCATTTCTACCGTATTGCCCAACCTGATCAAATCGATCGATGCTCCGCTTTTGATTGTCGGAGAAAACAATAAGATCATTTGGTCAAACATACGGTTTGAAAATCTTTCGGAGCTGTCGACATATACGACATTGCCTGCCGAAAACAAAATTTTTGACGGTGTTTTCTCCTATGAGAATCTTGAGGGTTGTCTTCATACCGGATTTGAACTGGAAACGAACGATTGCTTTTTCCGTGTGAGGATTCTGGAGCTTCAGACGAAGAGCAAAACATATTATGCGGCGCTTTGTCTCGATTCTACAGAGGAATTTTTCCTGCGTCAGGAGATCAGGAATAACAACGCCATCGTTGCATTGATTGCAGTTGATAACGCTTCCGAGCTCTCGCAAAACGGCGATGAGACGTTTCGCTTGACTTCTGCGAAAATCAATCTTGCTTTGACGGAATGGGCCAAGACTATCCAAGCGATATTACTGGAATACGAAGACGGCAAGTTCTTGATGCTGATGGATCAGCGCCGACTTGCCAAGATCGAGGAGAGCAAATTCTCGATTATTGACGAAATTTCCGAGCTGTCTTCCGGTGTTTATACGCTTCCCTTGACCATTTCGATCGGTGTTTCGGATCCCGAGGGGTCCTTTGCCGATAAATATGCAAGTGCCATGAATGCATTGCGAATGGCATTCCAGAAGGGCGGCGCAACAGCCGTTGTCAAGGTTGAGGACGGCTACCACAGTTACGGCGGAAAAACCAAATCCGTCCAAAAGCAAACCAGCATCCGTTCTCGCATTTGCCGAGATCTGTTGGTTGACAATATACGTACAAGCAGCAATGTATTGATCATGGGACACCGCCGCCCCGATTTTGACTCGATCGCGTCGAATATCGGTATGGCAAAGCTTGTTTCTTATCTCGGCAAGCCTGTCAACATCATCACAGATGTCAATGAGGTCAATATTGCCAACGCTTTCAGGATGCTCGATGGATTTTCGGAGTATGATACGATGTTTGTGGATGCAAACCGCGGTATGGACCTGATGACGCCGTTTACGTTGTTGATCATCACCGACGCGTCAAATCCCAAGAACTTTTATTCCGAGGATCTTTATCACAGTGCCCAGAGAGTTATTGTGATCGACCACCATACCTTGGATCAGCATCTGGACGAAAATGTTTTGACACCTACAAACATTGATCCCAATGCATCCAGTGCTTCCGAATTGGTTTGCGAGATTTTGGAGCTTGCGGTTCCCGATGGATATTTGCGCGCGGAAGAAGCGCAGCTGATGATGATCGGTATCCTGTTGGATACACAGTTTTTCTCGCGCGATACCGGTTCCCGTACATTCCGTGCATGCTCGTATTTGCGTACGGCGGGTGCCGATCCCGCTAAGGCAAAACTGCAGTTTAAGACCGATCTTGCGGAGTTTGAGAGAATTGATTTGTTTGAGAGCTCCAAGTATATTTGCAAGGAACGTTTTATGATCGCTTTCCATGACGGCGAACCGGATCCCAACAATATGGTTGCCGCTGCTAAATGTGCCGAACGTCTTGTCGGCATCGATGGCATTGTTGCATCGTTTGTGCTCTATGTTTTGGATTCGGGTATCAGCTTATCCGCACGATCGGACGGTACTTTTAATGTATTGAGCATCGTGCGTGAGCTTGGCGGCGGCGGTCATTTTCAATCGGCCGGTGCGCGCTTGACAGAAAACGGTGCTCCCGTAAAAGATATGAATCGCGCAAGAGCAATGCTCGAAAGTGCGATTGAACAGTCTATTGAGAGTTGAGAAAGGAGTTTATTGATATGAAGGTTATTTTGTTGCAGGATGTAAAAGCACAGGGAAAGAAAGGTCAAGTGATCAATGTTTCCGATGGCTACGCACAAAACTTTTTGTTTCCGCGCAAGCTTGCGCGCGTAGCAGACGCGCAGGTTTTGACAGAACTGAAAAACCGCGAAGAAGCAAATGCGTTCCGTGAAGCGGAAGATCGCAAGGCAGCTCTTGCGTTAAAGGAAAAAATGGATCAGATCGAGCTTGTATTTTTGACCACCGGCGGCGCTGACGGCAGACTGTACGGCGCTGTCACGTCAAAGGACATCAGCGAGAAGCTTGAAGCTGAGCACAAGATCTTGATCGATAAGAAAAAAATCGATGTCGGCAATATCAAGGTTGCAGGTGAATATACGGTTTCGATCAAGATTTACCGCGAAATCTCCGCATCTGTCAAAGTAATTGTCAAGGCATAACAATGGATACGATTCGTAAAATGCCGTATTCTGTCGAGGCGGAGCAAGCAATTTTGGGAACGATTATCGTCGATCCCATGCGCTACGACGACGTTTCGCATTTGTCGGCAGATGAGTTCTATCTTGAACAGCACAAGCAGATTTTTTCTGCGATGAAAACCATGTTCCTTGCGAGCAGAGATATCGACCTTGTTACATTGATCGATACGTTGACGCAGATGGGAACTTATACCGAAGGCGATGCCGGCAAGTATATCAAATTACTTGCCGATCTTGCCGCCAATGCTTCCAATATCACCGAGTATGCAAAAATTGTTCGTGACAAAGCGTTGCTTCGAATGCTGATTGATGCCGCGGGTGATATTTCTGAGCGCGCATTCAGCGAGATCGGCGAGGTCTCCGAAATCATTGATCATGCCGAAAGATGCATTTATGAGATCTCGGATAACAAGTACAGCAAGAGCTTTGAACACGTCAGAGAAGCGATCTTAAAGAATTATAAGACGCTTGACGCATTAAAAAACGACCCCGAGTCTCTTACCGGACTTCGTACCAATTATGAAGGTCTGGACCGGGTTCTCGTCGGTTTAGGCGCGGGAGATCTTGTGATCGTCGGTGCGCGCCCCGGTATGGGTAAAACCAGCTTTTGCCTCAATATTGCGTGCAATGTTGCAAAGAATTCGGGCAAGGAAGTTGCGATTTTCTCCTTGGAGATGACCTCTGAGCAGTTATCGTCTCGTTTGCTGTGTTCGGAAGCGCTTGTTGACAGCAAATGTATGCGTACCGGTAAATTGAATACCGATGAATGGAAACGTCTTGCGGAAGCCGCATCGGCTTTGTCTGCGACGGATATCTGGATCGACGATACGTCCGAGATCACCGTCGGCGAAATGAAATCAAAACTGCGCAAGCTCAAAAACTTGGGCTTGATCGTTATTGACTATTTGCAGTTGATGCACGGAGACAGAAGTGACAACCGCGTGCTGGAGGTTGCGCAGATTACCCGTTCGCTCAAAATCATGGCAAAAGAGCTTGGCGTTCCGCTGATTCTTTGCTCTCAGCTCTCGCGTGGAAGCAAGGATCAAAAAGAAGGAAAGAAGCCTGCTTTGACTGATTTGCGTGACTCGGGTGCAATCGAGCAGGACGCAGATATCGTTT
Source organism: Clostridia bacterium (assembly GCA_017397605.1). Lineage (GTDB taxonomy): Bacteria > Bacillota > Clostridia > Oscillospirales > CAG-382 > Coliplasma. The sequence goes on along the minus strand of JAFQII010000102.1, from coordinate 129 downwards.
TGTTTTTGTACCGTGCGGAGTATTACAATGCAGCAGAAAGATCTACCGACGAAATGTCCGATCATGAGCAGTGTGAATGCATTGTGGCAAAAAACCGTCACGGTGCTACCGGTACGGTAAAACTTGCGT
>JAFQII010000101.1 GCA_017397605.1 Clostridia bacterium | reverse complement strand
TCATTTCGACCGCGGAGAGCATGACGTACGCATATTACCACGCCAACGTCAAGCCCAAGCCCGAGACCGAGGGCAAAAAAGGCTATGTCTGCAAAATCTGCGGCTACGTCTACGAAGGAGACACCCTGCCCGACGACTTTATCTGCCCGCTTTGCAAGCACGGCGCATCCGATTTTGAACCCATTTCTTAAACAAAAGGAGATTATGACAATGATGAACGAAAAAGTACACGCACTGCTCAATCAGCAGATCAACAAGGAGTTCTACTCCGCTTATCTGTACCTCGATTTTTCCAACTATTTCAAAAAGGTCGGTCTGGACGGCTTTGCCAACTGGTATATGATCCAGGCGCAGGAAGAGCGCGACCACGCAATGCTGTTCTACACCTACCTGCAGAACGAAAACCAGATCGTCACCCTCGACGCGATCGCAAAGCCCGACAAGGAGTTTACCTGCCACATGGACGTGCTCAAAGCAGGCTTGGAGCATGAGGAATACGTCACCTCGCTGATCAACGATATCTATGCGGCGGCGTATGACGTCAAGGATTTCCGCACGATGCAGTTCTTGGACTGGTTCGTCAAGGAGCGAGGCGAAGAAGAAACCAACGCAAACGACCTGATCACCAAGATGGAGCTGTTCGGCTCCGATCCGAGAAGCCTGTATATGCTCAACAACGAGCTCGGCGCACGCGTCTATTCCGCACCGTCGCTGGTATTGTAAAAAACATGTTTCCGTCACACCCGATCTTCTCGGGTGTGATTTTTTTGCAAAAAAACGCTTGACAAAGCGGTCTACATGTTGTAGAATGTATTTGGTCTACACGATGTAGAACCAAAAAGGAGGAATATTGATGAGCGAATGCAAAATGGGTACGCTCGAAACCCGATTTGCCGATTTGATCTGGCAAAACGAGCCGATCTCTTCCGCCGCGCTTGCCAAGCGCGCCGAGGAGCTGATGAACTGGAAAAAATCCACCACCTACACTGTGCTCAAACGGCTTTGCGACAAGGGGTTGTTCCAAAACGACCGCGGAACGGTGATTTCGCTGATCTCCAAGCGCGATTTCTACGCCGTGCAGAGCGAAAAGTTTGTCGAGGAGACCTTTGACGGCTCTTTGCCTGCGTTTCTCGCCGCTTTTACGGCTCGCAAGTCGCTGACACCGGACGAGGTCGCGGAGCTGCGCCGCTTGGTTGCGGAATTTGAGGAGCAATGACCATGAAAGACATGTTTCTTCATCTGTTCAATATGAGCATTACGGCGGGGTGGCTGGCGATTGCGGTCATGCTGTTTCGCGTATTGTTCAAAAAAGCGCCCAAATCATTGACAGTGGTGCTTTGGGCGTTGGTCGGGGTGCGTCTGCTGTTCCCCGTTTCGGTCGAAAGCGTGCTCAGTCTGATTCCGAGCCGCGAGACCGTGCCGACGGATATCATGTATGCCGAGACGCCGACGATCCACACGGGGCTCCCTCACATCAATACGATCGTCAATCCCATTCTGTCCGAGACGCTTGCCCCCACGCCGAGTGACAGCGTCAACCCCATGCAGGTCGTGACAAGCATTGCCTGCACCGTTTGGCTGGTCGGCATGGCGGCAATGCTTGCGTATACCGCATTCAGCTATCTGCGTCTGCATCTCAAGGTACGGGAAGCGTCTCCTTTGGAGCAAAATGTGTATCTTTGTGATCACATCGACACACCGTTTCTGCTCGGCATCGTCAAACCGCGCATTTATCTGCCGTCGGCAATCAACCAATCGGACATTCCGTACGTCCTCGCGCACGAACGCGCACACATCAAACGGCGCGACTATCTTTGGAAACCACTCGGCTTTTTGCTGTTGACGGTGTACTGGTTCAACCCCGTGCTTTGGCTTGCGTACGTTCTGCTGTGCAGAGACATCGAGACGGCATGCGACGAAAAAGTGCTTGCCACGCATGGTTCGGAGATCAAAAAGCCTTACGCCAATGCGCTGATCAACTGCAGCATCAAGCGCAACACGGTCGCGGCGTGTCCTCTCGCCTTTGGCGAAGTGAGCGTAGTCAAGCGCGTCAAATCGGTACTGCACTACAAAAAGCCCGCCGTTTGGCTGATCGCACTCGCCGTGATCGCAAGCATTGTCATCGCCGTCTGCTTTTTGACCGATCCGATCACCGAGGCAGAAGGAACGGAAGAATCACAAACGCAATCCGAAACGCCGTCGGACGAAATATCTGAAAATGAAGCAAGCCAACCGTCAGAGGAAGATGTTTTTGACCCGCTGAAAGCGCAGGCGCAATTATCGAACGAAACCCGTCTCAAAATAGAACGCGCTTGGAAATCCAAATACGGATCGTTTCAATGGTGGAACGGTACGATGTTTACCGGTAGTGTAAGATGCTACGGCACGTACGGAGAATGTGTTGTGCTGTTTGAAGCGACGCAGCTGCCGATCTTCAGCAAAGTTACCGTTGCAGGGCATGCGTTTTCCATGCCTACAAGTTTTACATTAGCAGTTTTTTATGACAATCAACTCATCGACTTGGCAGATGCTTACGAGGAAGGATTGCTGACCGAAGAGCAGATTGCACAAATAGTGAGCATCCACCAAAAATCCCAATTTTACGTGAATCAAAATCAGCATGCAATCCCGCCTGCGCAACAAGAATCCTTCGTGCTTTTAGAGCCGCCCTCCGAAGCTGTCGTAAATGAGATCAACTCGGCTTTGCAGGAAAAATTCTCGATTACGCGTGAGCCCAAATGGTTTAACGGAGATCAGGGTAAATGCGTACGGTATTACGGGACTTACGGCGATTGTGTCGTAATATTCACGTCGGACTATGATCCGATGTTTGACGAGGAGCGGATCATCGGGGCTGGCGGCTATGTTTTTTATCACGGCAGACAATTCAGCATAGAGGTCTTTCATAACGGCGAGCTGATATTCCTGCCGGATGCATACGAAAACGGCTTGCTGTCCGAGGAGCAACTCGCGGAGATTGCTGTATATCATGCAAATTTTCACCAATACTGCAGCCAAGAAAACTACGCCGAGAGAATAAACAGCATATTTATCATAGGGTAGGATTGACATCAAAAACATTTTGCAAACGGTACTCCCCGATCATAACGAAGCGGCATCATCCGCCGACAGCACCGTCAACACCGGAATGTGTGTGTCCGAAATGTAAATTCTGATCACGGTTACTTGTAATTGGGATTCCGTTATGCTAAACTGAATACAACGATCAAGAAAGGTGGGAATTGTTATCAAAAAATACATACGTAAGCTTTTACTTCTGTTGTGTAGCCTTTTGCTTGTCGGCTGTCATGCAACGACCGATCCCCCGTCCACTCCCTCCGACAAGCCCATACAGATCGAACGGCACGACATGTTCCACGCTGTTTACAAGCCCGAAGACGGTGGCTCCGAAAGCTTTGGCGTCAACGGTTCGATGCTGGAGCAATACCTCTCGGAAACCGACTGGCAACCCGTCGACGCACCCGCATCGGAGCTTGACGAGACGGGCTCGGTCACGTTCTGGACGGAAGGCTTTTCCAAAGAAATCAAGGTTTTTGCCAAAAAGAACGGCGACGCGTTTGCGTACGCGGTCGTCACGCAATACTCGACAACCTCACAAGACAAACAGACGACGCATTACCGCGCGTCCGACAGCGACTACCAAAAAGCCGTTTTGCTTCTGCGGCGGCGCTACAGCGATGCGGAGCGCATTCCCTACCGCGACGGAACGACCTTCTTTTATACCAACGCGGTTTCGGAGCGCGAAGCGGTAAAGCTGCAGGAACTGCGCTACGTGGATTTTGAGCCAAAGACGTTTGAGCGATTGATCGCCGAGCTTGCCAAGCAGGACTGGATCGACGATTATCTGCACGAGCGCGGGGAGTTTTTCTTTGACGGACGTATTTCTTACGGCGGAAACTGGCTGTATTTCGGCTTTGAGCAAAAGGTCGTGTACTACGGAAGGCACTACTGCACCGTGTCCGACGGAATCCTGCGGATGTTACGCGAGGTGCACGATGCGCCCGACCGTTCCGACGAACTTGTGCAGCGATACCCGTTGATGTTTGGTTTGGACGTGTCAAAAGGCTTGACCGTGCACTGCGGACAAATGGCGCCGAGCAGTTTTTCGTGGAGTGTGATGCCGAATGCATGCGCCGAACAGTTTTTCTTTGTATCGTCGCCGCTCGGTTGCAAGCGCGAGGACTTGCTGTTGATTCTCGAACGCTACGGCTTGACGCGCGGCGAGGTCGAGGTCAAATACAAATCGATCTTGGTCTCCAGCTATGCCCCGATGATCCCTCAAGAATACAGCGATGACTACGACCGCTTTTTGGAAGCGTTGTTCTGGGGCGATGTGGATGAATGGGGCATCGGAACGGAACTGCAGGAGGTTCGTGACGGAGAATTGACGCTTTCGCTCAAAACAATGGTAACCGACAGAATGCTGTCCGAAACGCTGACGGTTTCTCCGCGGTATTCGGTTTTGACAATAAAAGACGGCACAGCAACCGACACAAAAACGTTTGAAGCAACGCAAAAAGCGCTCTCGCCAAATGAAACGTACACACTGCGGTATGACCTCGGCGAGCTTCCGCGCGGCGACTACGAGTTGGTTTTGACCGTCGTCAGCGAGCGTTACGGCAAACATGAAGAACGCACGTATCACATCCCGTTTACAATCGAATAAGCGCAAAACAACCACCGAAATTGCTTTCGGTGGTTGTGCTTTTTTATTGATTTATGCCCGAGGACCAAGAACGACAGAGGACTCGCCTGTCATGGGATCGCGGTCTGCGAGATAACGGAGCAATCTGACGGAGTCGCGTCCGTCGATCATGCCGTCGCCGTTGCAATCCGCGCCTGCGGTGACTTCCACGGCGGAAGTGCCGTTTTCATAATCGTAATTCGCAAGGTACTGCATCAAGCGCGTAACGTCTGCGCTGCTGATCTTTCCGTCACCGTTTGCGTCGCCGTAAAGAATGGAGGGAACGAGCTTCTCGGCGATCGCATAACTGCCGTTGCCGCAGAAGTCGACAAAATTCCAATCAGTACCCGTGACCGTATCGGACGGAATGTAGAGCGCACCGTAATTGCAACCGTCCTTGAGCGCAAACGTAAAGGTGAGTACAAGAGGCGCATCGGGCGTAATCGGCGCGTTGACGCCATCCACACAAAGTTCCACGACGATATGGCCTTCTTCTGCCGGCCGTACCGTGTTCTCCCAACGGTCATCGGGGAGCTTGGTGATGCACGCAAGTGCGCCGCTGTCCTCTTCCGCAGGCGTAGTCAAAGCCAGCCTGTCCGAATCATAGAACAGATCGGCAAACACTCCGGTCAAATCAACACCCTTGTCGATGTTCTCGGCCGTCAAGGTGACCGTGACGTTGCCGTTTGCGTCGGCGGCCGCGTCAAGCACGAGATCGTATTTGGCGTTTTCGGTCACACCGACCATGGACTCAAACTTTTGAATATACTCTTCGGGAACGGGCTCGACGGGAACGCCGGGATTGGGATCAACATCGCCGTCTTCAGCACAGCCGTAGACCTCGATCTCGTTGATAAAGATCCAGTTGAGTCTGTGCGCCATATGGAAACGCACGTAACGTGCCTCGATGCCTGCGCGGACGTCAAATTCCACCCAGCCGACCGTGGTGTCACCCATCGGTGCAGACGCAAATTCCACCGCGCCGACCTGGCTGTACGTCAAGCCGTCGGAAGACGCCTCCGCGTACACGACATACGGTGCCATGACGCCGGCGTCGTTGCCCAAAAACATATTGATCCGCATACTGTCGAGCTTGCAAACGGTGCCCAGATCGATCGCGGGCGTTGCAAGTCCGTATTCGGAGTTTGCACCGATCATCGTGTTCACTTCATTGGAATACTCCAAATTGTAGTAGTATGCAAACCACTCGCCGTCATAGCTGATCACGTCGGAAGCAATGCCGTCGGTCAGATCGGCGTTGTAGCTTGGGTTTTCGCCGTTGACCTGGGCATGGAGAACGTCTTTGCCGAGTGCGAGATTGGTGGTGTTTTCGGGCTTTTCGCCGCCTTCATAATACAGTCCGATCTCGGACACAAATCCCCAGCCGTACAGGAACAGG
>JAFQII010000100.1 GCA_017397605.1 Clostridia bacterium | reverse complement strand
ACCTACAAGAAGTGGTGTGTTGAAAACGGTGTGAAGTACTTCTCCGTTGCATCCGGCGGCGGTACCGGCCGTACTCTGCATCCCGATAACATGGGTGCAGGTCCCTCCTCTTACGGTATGACCGATACTATGGGTCGTATGCACTCCGACGCTCAGTTCGCAGGTTCCTCCTCCGTTCCCGCTCACGTAGAGATGATGGGCTTGATCGGCGCAGGTAACAACCCCATGGTTGGTATGACCGTTGCGGTTGCTGTTGCTATTGAGGAAGCTTGCAAATAAAATCTCATCCCCTGTTTATATCGGACGCACCCAAACGGTGCGTCCTTTTTTTGCAAAAAAATCCTGAGTATCAGCGTACGCAGGATAAGTTTATTCCGAAAAAAAGTGTTTTCGTGCAATATCGTTTCGCACGTACAAATGATGCTTGGAATACGTATACCCGTTTTTCCAAATATGGTATTCGGGCAAAAACAGCACATCTGTATAACACTGAATATACACATCACGATACTCCGGAAACAACGACTTGAGCTGACAGCGGTCCAGAGTAAGGGCGGGCAAACCGGCCTCTTTCCACGATTGCAAAACGCGTTCATTCTCCTCCTCGGTCGGAATGCGGTGCGTAACATAGGTCATATCGGGGTCTCCGCCGTTCATATTGATGACAATATTCTCGTCATAATAGGCATTCAGAGCAACGCCATTAACCGTTTGATTGGTGTTGTTATAAATCACCTTTCCGTTTTCGTCCGTCAACTGCTGCCAGCGAACCATGATGCCATATTCCGTCAAGCCGTAGTTGTCCAGGAAAGCGGCAAGCTGCTGGGAAAAACCGTACTGGTACCGAACCTCATTGATACACGCCGCAACATTCCACCAAGCAGATACCGCCAAGGACAATCCAACACCGCAAAGCATAACGGGTGTCGCATATCGGATGATCCGATTGGACGCTTGCGCTTGATCGGAATCCGGACGATACTCTTTTTTAGAAACCCACGCCCAAAACAGCAAAAACTGCAATAAGACATCGATATGCTGTAAATAAAAATATACAATCCCGCTGAAAGTAGCAAACAAAACAAACGGAACAACAAACAAAGAAACAGTTTTGCACTTCTTTCCAAAGTGATAGATCAGCAAAAGAATGGCAAAGCCGATCAAACACCCGATGATCAGTTTGGGAATCGAGAACCAGACATATCGCAGCTCATTGTAGTCCTCATAGGAAGAAAAACAAGTTGCATCTGCAATCGAGCCAAAATACATGTAGATCAACCGTAACCAGACCGGATTATTTCCGCTCAAGCCGTAGCTTGCGGCAAAGGTATCCGGTTTAGGGATGATAGCGGCTATATTCAGCAGCGCAAAAACAAGCAACGAAACATACGCCCATAAGCGTTTTCCGGACAATACCTCAAGCAGAAATCCTTTCAGATTTTTCCCGTCGTGCAGTTCCCAAAGCCATGCAAGCGTGATGCCGCCTGCAAATATAATCCCATATGCACTTGAGGCACACATCAGCATCAGGGACAGCGCCATACAAAACGGTTTTTGATTTCGCACTTGCCAGAAATGAGCCGCAAGCAAAAAACCGATCAACAGCATCGAATACGGTCTGCAAATAACGCCGTGCTGATAAAACAAGAAATAGGTAAACGGCAGAATGCATCTTATCAATCGCGGAAAAGGCGAGCGATAAATCAAAAGATACATCGCCACGGCATTGATCGAAAGCGTCAGGCACTTGATGGTCAGATCAAAATCCGCTCCGTTTTTTGCAAATACCGCAAGAATCAAATACCAAACAGGCGGATGACCTTCATAGTGCGGTATCAAAAAGAAGATATCGTGCCAAGAACCGTCGCGTGCGATCAGCCACGCCTGTGCCTCATCATACCACGGTTCGTGATAGTACATAAAAACGGCAAGAGACAAAACATATGCACACAAAACGATCAGTTCCGGCAAGTGTCCTTTCGCATGCTCAAAGCGAGAATAAGCGCCGAGAATCAAAGCCTGTATTCTTTTTATCATAAGGACACCTCCCTATTCGATTCATTCGCCGCCGATCAGATTAAAGTAGGAGTCCTATCTCGCACTGCCGCTCTTAAGACCGTTATATTGCAAAACAGAATACTTCGCAAGCATCTCCCGGGCTTCGGCAGACAATGCAGCGGGATTGCCGCTCCATGTTCCCTTGGCATCACGATAGAAATTGCGCGTCACGATCGGCAACACTTCCATCGCGTCGCTCAAAAACTGTTGATAACCGGTTTTGGGGTATCCGATGGTATCCATCAAAACCGTCGAAAGATAGTTGAGCGAAAAGCCTTCGTATTCCTTTTCTTCGATGTCATAATTTGCCCAGATGACATACGGAACCTGATACAAACAAACAGATTCCTCTTGCGACAGCGAATCCTTCTCCTGACCGAACACGGACGTATAGAACGCATTGGGCAAGCCCGGCTGATGGTCGCCGAACATGACAATAACAGTCGGCTCGTCAGTATTTTCAAAATACTCTACAAGACGAGCAAACGCCGCATCACTTTCTCTTGCAAGAGACAAATACATGTCAACACCCTCGTATTGCTCCTGCAGATCGCCTGTCAACCAGACGGTCTTATCAAGTCCGGACCAGTTGGGCGAATATCCGCCGTGGTTTTGCATGGTAATGTTAAAGATAAACAGCGGATCATCACCATTTTCTCCGGATTGATGCTTTTCGTAGGAATCGATCAGATAATCATAGTTGGAGTCATCACTGCAATACTCACGGATATGAAACACGTCGCCGAAATCCTCGATAAAATGCATTTCGTCAAACGCATATCGATTGTATACACTGACGCGGTTCCAACCCGAAGCATCGTACGGATGCATTGCAATTGAATAATAACCGAGCGAACCGAGATGTCTTGCAAGCGAGTAATCGTTTTCATGCGTAAACATCTGGTATGCAACAGTTCCGATCGGCAAAAACGAAATGCTGTTGCCCGTCAAAAACTCATATTCGGAATTTGCCGTGTGACCACTGAAAACAGAAACATAGGTCGAGCCCTTGATCGTGTTCTCTTTCATAGAATCAATAAACGGGAGACACGGCTCATTGGTCTCAATACCGATGACGGACAGATCACAAAAAGATTCATTCATGATCGCAATGACATTGGGACGAACCTCTTTGTGCGAGAGATCGGCTTTTTCGCTTTGATATTGATCGATCAGTCCATTGATCTGCTGATCATAGCCGTCGGGCTTTTCGACAGAGCTAAAGCGAAGATTGACTGTAAAATTAAGCACAACACCATTCTGCCGCGTTTGCCAGAGCGACGTCCACAGCTTGCTTTCGAACCCCGTCCACTTGAGGAACGGCGTGAAAAAGAAGAAACAAATATACCCTGCAGACAATGCAACAGCTCCAACGGAAATGTACCATTTAGGCATTTTGCGGCCTTTGATTTTGGGCATCAGCGCCATACCGATTATAAATGCCGCAAAAACAAGGATACCAAAAAACTGCTCCTTTGAGGGCATAAAATTGTACTCACCGATGACATTT
>JAFQII010000099.1 GCA_017397605.1 Clostridia bacterium | reverse complement strand
TTTGCTTCATGGCGGCAAAGCCGCCGCTTCATGTCGGCGATAGCAGACACTTCATTCCCCCCTTCCCCGTTTTCGCAGACTTTTTTCCGTGCAAAAGTTTCCTGTGCATGCTACAATGCTCTTATCAACCGAAAAAGGGCGTGTTAGATATGAAATATGAATATTCTTTCAGAACAGCGGAATCGGGAGACGGCGGCAAACGGTTGGTCATCGACATGGACGAAAAATACAGTGCTTTGGCGGATTTTCTGACCGGGGATTTTTTCGCCTTCACCGACTTTTTTGCCGAAGCGGTCGACGGTGTTCTGTCGGGCAATGAAAAAAAGACGGAGGTCGGCGGAAACGCAAGTGTTTTGTCAATCAAAAAGCGAAAGACAACAATCTCAAACGATTATCTCAACTACGGAAAAGGTGCGTCCTGCAAGATCCCGACAACCGATTTGCGGGAGCTGATGCGGATTAGCCTGCAAGAAAAGAGACGTTTTGAGACTGCGGCGCCTACATTATACGAGCAGGCGCATTACCACAGAATTCTGCTCTGCATCGGTATGGACGACGGGTTTGATGCGTGGGTTGACACGCTTTTGGAGCGCGGCGATGACCTCGCAGGGCGTCTTTCGGAATTGGCTTTTTGCAGAGGCGATCTGAACGACATCATCAGCTTGATCAACAAATCCTGCCCCGTTTCTGCAACAAACGCAAAAACCGTGCTTGCGATGCTGCGCGCGTTCTGGCTGCGTAAGTACCGCGAAAACAACATGTCGAGATGCGAGCTCGCAGAAAAGATGTACGAATGTTACACGATTTTTCGCGAGTCGGAATACGATTTCCCCGACAGCGGCTACGGGATGTCCTTGCTGATCGACTACTGCATTTTGTTGGAGGACGGCATCATCTCGAACAAAGCCTACGATCAGGCGTTGGTGCGTTATCTCGAAACGAGGGAAAAGCCGGATTTTTGGAAATAATATGTCTTTTTCTCTTGACAAACAATTTCTACTATGATAGACTATTGTTGTCGAAAAACAGTTTGCAAGGAGGGGTTCTTTGATGATTTTCACCAAAAGATTGTACGTTTTGCTTTTGACGCTTGCGTTGCTTTTGGGTGTCGCGGCGTGTGACGGCGAGATGGAGGAAAGCGCCGATACATCGAGCGAAGAAAGTGTCGCGGGAGTTTCTTCGGAAACGATTGAAAGTTCTGACGCGGAGTCTTCTCTTGCGGAGTCTTCGCTCGCCGAATCCTCCGACGAGGAAAGCTCCGAGCCGCCTCCCCCACCCGAGCCGACGGCGGCAGACATTTTTGCGGACGCGGCGGCCGTTTGGGCAGAGGCTGACAATTATCATCACGAGATTGAAATCGTTTCGGATCGCATCATCGGAACGATCGGCTATACCGAAGAAACGGAACGCACCGTCGATTTTGTCGGTATCGGCTCGGATACGTTTGCATCCATGGGTGAAACCGAGACAATTCTGTTTGATACGGTGTTCCGTTCTGCTGAGCAGTATGTCGGTTCTAACGCGTATTTTCGCTTTTTGTCGGAGGAGGACGGCTCGCTGTACGTTTCGGAAATGAACGCGGACAATTATATGGAACGCGCGCTGCCTGCGGTCATTCTGACGCCGTCGCTGTACAGCGAAGTAACGTTTGCAAACGAAGAAAAGACCGAGATCGTGTTTTCGGGCGCGTCCGATGCGGAGGGCTGGCTTGCCGCAGAGAATGTTTGGATCAACGAGGCAAGCGGTGTTGCCTACCTGAAGGACGGCGTAATCGAGATCATGGAGTACAGCGTTTCTTATACCCGCGGGCCTGTCACCGCATATGAGCAGTATACGGTCAAGCTGTCGAAAAGCGATTTGACGGCAAGCGATATTTCCGCGCCAAATGCCGAAAACACGGTTGAGATCAAACGCATCGATCTGCCCGAGATTCTCAATTACGCATCGTTTATGCTTGCTTCTTCCCCCTACGGAAGCGGCATCGTGAGACACGAGCTGTTTAGCGAGCTTGCGGGTGTGTATTTCAACGAGCAGCTTTCCCTTGATTCGGTTATGTGCGAAGATAACAGCATCCGGATGGAACTGGACGACCAATGCTATCTCCAATTGCCGAGCGACGAGATCGAAACTTCGTGGAATGCACGGTGCGAGAACGGCGTGATCACCTACCTCGAAGACGGCAAGACGGTTACCGAGGATGCTCCTACGCAGGAAGATATGACCAACCTCATATTTGACACCCTCATCAGCGTGACCGTGATGATTCCCGACATGATGCACGCGCTCGAGATAACAGACGCCGGAGACTTTTGGATTTTGGAGTTTGACATCGATGAGTCTCTGGCAAAAGATTTCGAACAATACGGGTTTTCGTTGGTGCTTTCAGATCCGTCGATCATCGATCAGTTTGTCTCCGATTTCCGCGTCAAGTCCTTTGCGGGCAAGCTGTCCATCGACAAAGACACCGGATTTTTGACGGCATCGCATTACAGCATCGAAGCGGCGCATGTTGCAGAAGGTGAGGAGTTTGGATTTGCCTTCGTGCGCAATCTGTTTTATGAAATCGGCGATATCTCCGCCTACTACCACATCACCGAAAATCCGTATCCCGACGTCGAGCCGCCCAAGGAAGAAAAAGCAACTCCCACGTTTTTTGAAGTCACCGACAAACACGGCAACAAGCTGTATTTGCTGGGTACCATTCACCTCGGCGACGACCGCACAGCATTTTTGCCCGACGAAATTTACGACGCACTTGACGCATCGGACGCGCTTGCGGTGGAAATGGATCTGCTGACGGTTTCCGACCGTATTGAAGAAGACAAAGAACTGCACGATGCCTATATGGACGCCGATTTTTATACAGACGGCAGTACCCTGCGCGACCACATTCCCGGCGGCATATACGAAAAGCTTTGCAGACGCATGTTTGCGATCGGGTACGAGGGATACGCAGACAGTATGCGTCCGATCAGCATTGATTCCGCTTACGCGCAATATCTGACGGAGTCCTGCAACTATCTTGTCTGCGAAAAAGGCGTGGATGTGCGGCTTTTGACCCTTGCGCACGCGCAAAACAAAAAGGTCTACGAGATCGAGGATGTCAAGGCACACCTGCTGACGATGAACGGACTCTCCGACGAGACCGTGCGCGTATTGCTCAAAACAAACATGCGCTACCAACGCACGCACTATCTCGCCGATGAGCTTTGGGCGTATGAATTATGGTGCAGCGGCGACGTCGATACATGGAATGAGTACCTCAACACAGAGTTTTCCGGCAAGCTCACCCCCGAGCAGGTCAAAGCGTACGAGGAGTACGAGCGCGTACTCGCATCCGACCGTGATCTGATCATGTTTGACGGCATCAAGGAGTACCTCGCATCGGGCGAAACCGTATTCGTTGCAGTCGGCATGGCACACGTGTTGGGCGACGGCGCGCTGGTGGATATGCTCACCGAAGCAGGATATACCGTGACACTTGTGGAATATGAACAATAAAATGAACATTTTTTTAAAAAGTTGTAATTTTTATCTTGACAAATGGATATATTAATGGTAAAATCGTTTTACAAAAAATAATATTTGGAGGATTATACCAAGATGAAACGTTCTATTCTTTCTATCGTTTTGGTTCTCGCTCTCACGCTGTCTCTGTTTGCAGTTTGTGTCAGCGCGGCTGAAACCAAAGTTTCCTTGATCCCCGCAGAAGGCGCAGAGTGGGTCAAGACCGATCACGGTGACGCTTCCGTCACTGTTGAGTACAAAGACGGCGCGGCTATCTTCTCCGGCTCTGTTTCCGGCACGTGGCCCAGCGTCAAGACCACCTATGCAGAAGCTATCGTAGCTGATGTTGAAGATGACTACCTGTCCATCGACTTTACTGTCGCAGGCGGCACCACCAACATCAACTTCACCTTTGCAGATGGCAGCACCTACTCCATCTCCAACACCGCACTCAACACCGCTTGCCCTGGCGCAGCTGAAGCTATTGACACCGGCAGCGGCGACCTCTATGACGGCGAGTTCAAGTGCACCATCTCCATCGCTGATCTGGTTGCTTCTACCATGAACCTCGGCGGCACCGCATTCCCCGCAGGCGCAATTGTTGACGGCAAGGTTTCCTTTACCGAAATCCAGGTTTACTCTGTCAACGGCGCTACCGTCACCATCAATGACATCTCTGTTGTCAACGTTGGCGAAGATGCTCCCGCAACTTCCGAGCCTTCCGATGATGAGCCCGCTGACAAGGTGATCGGCAACGTTATCGCAGGCAAGGAGTACACCATCTCCGAGCAGTTCCGCGCAGGCGGTGAAGAAGTAGGCTGGGGCTGGGACGAAAACGCTCCCATTTCCTATCCCGACAACAACTTTGAGCTGACCGACGGCACTTGGCCGACCGTTGAGGACAAATATTCCGCTGACGGTTGGATGGGCTTTAGCCAGAACACCCCCGCACAGAAAGACCGCGGCTACGCATACGTTCAGTTTGACCTCGGCGAAGCTACCGTACTTTCTTCCACCAAACTCGTTGCGCTCAAGGATACCCCCACCGGTATCCAGCCCGCATATGAGATCGAGGTTCTGATCTCCGAAGACGGCGAAAACTACACCCTCGCAGGCGAATACAAGCCCGATGCAGATACGCACGGCGCTTTGGCAGACAAC